>JBKECC010000016.1:0-31159 GCA_047974135.1 Campylobacteraceae bacterium
TGGATGGCAAAAGGCACAAAAAACTCATTTTTCTGATGGTGGTGAGTTTGATAAAATCTTTTTAAATTTGAGAAAAAAATAGTAACATTCACGAAAAAATTAAAATAAGGGATTTGATATATGGCATTTTTCAAAAAAAAGACTTCGAGATTGCCCGGATTTGGTTTAACTCTTGGGCTATCTTTAACATATATGTCGATACTTATTTTAATTCCACTAGCATCAATCATCATCTATTCAGCTCAAATATCACTCGAGGATTTCAAAAAAATCATAACCGATCCTCAAGTGATATCAGCATTTAAAGTCTCTTTTAGCTACTCATTAATCGCAGCACTTTTAAATGTTGTTTTTGGTTTTATCATCGCTTGGGTGATAAGCAGATACACATTTTTTGGAAAACGCGTAGTTGACGCACTTGTTGATTTACCTTTTGCTATTCCAACAGCAGTTGCTGGTATCTCTTTGGCAGTTGTGTTTTCAAGTGAAGGATTTATAGGAAGATTTATACCGCTAAATCCTTCAACAACAAACGTTGGTATCATCATAGCCTTGATGTTTATAGGACTTCCTTTTGTTGTAAGAACGGTTCAACCTATCATAGAAGAACTTGATAGTGAACTTGAAGAGGCTGCATCAAGTCTTGGAGCAAACTTTTATCAAATTTTTCTAAAAGTTATCTTTCCATCCATCTTTCCAGCACTTTTAACTGGATTTGCACTTGCTTTTGCAAGAGGTTTAGGTGAGTATGGCTCTGTTATATTTATAGCAAGCAATAAACCATTTTTTAGTGAGATAGTTCCACTTATCATAGTTAAAAAAGCAGCAGGACACGATTATGTAGGTGCTAGCGTAGTTGGTGTTACAATGCTACTTTTAGCATTTATTTTGCTACTACTTATAAACTTTTTACAAGCAAAAATCAGAAAAAGTAGGAGTAGCAAATGAGTATAAGGCAAAGAACAAAAGAGCCTAAATGGATAAAACCAACACTCATTTTAATAGCACTACTCTTTTTGGGTGTATTTATCATTTTGCCTCTAATAACCATATTTACAAAAGCATTTGAGTATGGATTTAGTACATATTTAGAGTCTATATTGGAAGATGATGCCCTCTTGGCTATAAAGCTAACTCTTCTTATTGCTATCATCTGTGTACCTGTAAACACATTTTTTGGAGTTTTGCTTGCATGGGCAATTGCAAAGTTCGAATTCAGAGGAAAAAGCTTTTTAATCACTCTTATAGAAATTCCTTTTGCAATTTCTCCTGTAATTGTGGGCTTGATGATAGTTATACTTTTTGGACCAACTGGCTGGTTTGATGGTTTATTTGGAAATATTCAGATAACTTATGCTGTTCCTGGCATTGCAATAGCAACACTTTTTATAACCTTTCCTTTTGTAGCAAGAGAGTTAATCCCTCTTATGCAAGAAATGGGCAAAGATGATGAAGAAGCTGCTCTTACTCTTGGTGCAAATGGTCTTCAAACATTTTTTAAGATAACTCTGCCAAATATAAAATGGGGTGTTTTATATGGTGTTATCTTAACAAATGCAAGAACCATGGGCGAATTTGGAGCAGTTGCCGTAGTTTCAGGCATGATAAGAGGCGAGACTGTTACTATGCCACTATTTATAGAAGTTTTGTATGGTGAGTATATGTTCACAGCGGCATTTGCTATAGCTTCACTTCTTACTTTTCTAGCCCTTGTTACACTGGTCGTAAAAGCGGTTATAGAGAAGTTTTTAACAAAACAAAAAAGCCATTAAGGATAAATTTAAATGAGTATAGAGATAAAAAATATAAATAAAAAATTTGGAGATTTTATAGCACTTGATAATATCAATCTAACTATTCCAAGTGGCGAACTTACAGCACTTTTAGGACCAAGCGGGAGTGGAAAAACCACGCTTCTTAGAATCATAGCAGGACTTGAAGACCCAGATAGCGGAAGTGTAAACTTTTTTGGTGAAGACTCAACCAGCAAACCAACAAAAGATAGACATGTTGGCTTTGTTTTTCAACACTACGCACTATTTAAACATATGAATGTTTTTGAAAATGTTGCATTTGGCTTAAGAGTAAGACCAGCAAGCACAAGACCATCAAAGGCGGAGATAAAAGATAAAGTAGAGCATCTTCTTTCCATGGTTCAACTAAGTGGTATGGCAAATCGTTTTCCAAACGAATTAAGTGGTGGCCAAAAACAGCGTGTTGCTCTAGCGCGTGCTTTAGCGGTTGAGCCAAAAGTTTTACTTCTTGATGAGCCTTTTGGAGCGCTTGATGCAAAAGTTAGGATTGAGCTTAGAAAGTGGTTAAGACATCTTCATGATGAGATAAATGTAACAAGTGTTTTTGTTACACACGACCAAGAAGAAGCGCTTGAAGTTAGCGATAAGATAGTCATACTAAACAAAGGACACATAGAACAGATAGGAACTCCTGAAGAGGTT
The DNA here is from genome assembly GCA_047974135.1 of Campylobacteraceae bacterium. Taxonomy (GTDB): domain Bacteria; phylum Campylobacterota; class Campylobacteria; order Campylobacterales; family Campylobacteraceae; genus JAIRQK01. The sequence continues at coordinate 2,457 of JBKECC010000016.1, forward strand.
TATGATAAACCAGCGAACCCTTTTGTATACAACTTTTTAGGAAATGTAAACCTTTTTCATGCACGCATTGATGAAGGAGAGATAAAGCTAAATGAAGAGAAAAACAGTGAAGATGTATCTTTTTTTGTAAGACCTCACGATGTAAAAATCTCTTTGAATATCGAAGAAAAATCACTCTCGGCTAAAATAATATCAACAAGAGTTTTAGGAAATAAAGTAAGAGTTGAGCTTAAAACCATCGAAGGCAAGAGAGAAATCGAAGCAGAATTAGATAAAAAAGAGTGGTTGGATATAAAAGAGAAAAATCCTGAAATTGTCTATTTAAATTTTAAGGGTGCTAAAATACGCTCAAACGATGATACATGGAGCGATTATGTTATTTGAAAATACACAAAAGAGTGTAGAGAAAATACTCTCATCACTAAAAGGTCCTGTTGCCTTGGCATTTTCTCATCAAGCCGAAGATGTTATAGCTCTTGATATCGCCCTAAAGAGTGGCTACAAAGATTTAGAAGTTTTTACACTAAATACTGGAAAGCTTTTTGATGAAACACTGAACTACAATGGCGCGGTTGAAAAGTTTTTTGGTATATCTATAAAAGAGTATTTTCCCTGTAGTAAAAAAGTAGCCGAACTTGAAATAAAACTAGGCGAATGGGGAATGAGGGAAAGTTTAGACAACCGTCATCTTTGCTGTAACATTAGAAAAATGGAACCACTAAACACGGCTTTAAAAGATAAAAATGCGTGGATTACAGGCATAAGAGTTGCCCAGTCTATAACAAGAAGTGACACAAAACTTTTAGAGTGGGATGAAAAATTTAAAATGATAAAAATCAACCCACTGTCTCTTTGGAGTGATGAAGATGTATTTGCCTACATAAAAAAGTACAATCTTCCATTAAACTCATTGTATTCACAAGGTTTTAAAAGTATAGGCTGTAAACCGTGTACAAGAGCAGTTGGGGCTAACGAAGATATAAGAGCTGGACGTTGGTGGTGGGAAAATCCTGAACACAAAGAGTGTGGCTTACACCTGAAACCGTAATGCAACTTTTTTTAAATATCTTTACATGTAAAGAAAAAATATTCTTACATGTAAAAGAAACTTACAAATTTAATATAAAAATAAACAATTCAGTATTATAATACTTACTAAGTTGATAAAATTACTATTGTATAATCAAGGATGAAAATTGGACAAATTAGAAAAGTTAGAGTCTCAAAGTATTTTTATAATACGAGAAGCATACAAATCATTTAAAAACATTGGCATGCTTTGGTCTATTGGTAAAGATAGTACAGTTTTGCTTTGGCTGGCTAAAAAGGCGTTTTATGGGCATGTGCCGTTTGAACTTATTCACGTTGACACACATTACAAAATCCCAGAAATGATAACTTATAGAGACAAAATAGCAAAAGATTTAAAGCTAAGACTCGTTGTTGGCGAAAACACTAAAGCCTTAAGTGAAAAAAGAACATTTCCAGATGGCAATGCAGATAGAATAGCCTGTTGTAGAGAGTTAAAAAGTAATGCTTTAAAACACACACTTGATGGCACTTGGCCAAGAAAGATTTATAACCCAAAAACAGACAGTTGGAGTGTGCAAGATACAAGCGAAGCTTACAACGCTGTTATAGTTGGTGTTAGAAGCGATGAAGAGGGAAGTCGCTCAAAAGAGAGAGTTTTTTCTGCAAGGGACGAAAAAAGTGAATGGGATGCAAGCACACAACCACCAGAACTTTGGAATCTCTACAAAACAGAGTTTGCACCAAAAACTCACGTTAGAGTTCACCCGCTTTTAGAGTGGACAGAACTTAACATTTGGGAGTACATTGAGAGAGAAAATATACCGGTTATCCCAGTTTATTTTAACCAAGGAAGTGGAAAAAGATATAGAAGCCTTGGCTGTTATCCGTGTACAACGCCAGTTGATTCAACTGCAACCAATCCAACAGAAATCATAGAAGAGCTTATAAGTGGAAAATTTAAAAATATAGCAGAACGCTCAGGACGCGCACAAGATAAAGATGGTGGTGGAACACTTGAAGCTTTAAGAAAAGAAGGATACATGTAATGGTAAATAATAATATAGAGAGAATGAATATAGTTATAACCGGACACGTAGATCACGGAAAAAGCACGCTTGTTGGTCGCCTTCTTGCCGATACTGGCTCGCTTCCTGAGGGAAAACTAAAGAGTGTAAAGCTTAACTGCGAAAAAAATGCAAGACCTTTTGAGTACTCTTTCTTGCTTGATGCATTAGAAGATGAGCAAAAGCAAGGTATAACTATTGATAGTGCGAGGATATTTTTCAAAAGTAAAATAAGAGAGTATGTAATCATAGACGCTCCAGGTCACATAGAGTTTTTAAGAAATATGCTTAGTGGTGCCTCACGTGCAGTTGCTGCTGTTTTAGTTATAGATGCTATAGAGGGTGTTGCTGAAAATTCAAAAAGACACGGACTTTTACTCTCACTTCTTGGTATCAAACAAGTCGTTGTTGTTATCAACAAGCTTGACTTTTTTAATTATGATGAAAACGTATTTAGAACGATAAAAGATGAGTATGAAAAGTATTTAGAACCTTTACATGTAAAACCTGTTGCTTTTATACCTATAAGTGCGAGAGAGGGTAAAAACTTAAGCACCCACGCAAATGAGATGCCTTGGTATCAAGGAAAAACCTTGCTTGAAGTACTTGATAGTTTTAAAAATGATGCATCAAACGAGAGTTCATTTTTTGCGATGCCATTGCAAGATGTTTACCGCTTCAGTAACGATAACGATGATAGAAGAATTTACGCTGGAACCATTGTAAGTGGAGAAATAAAACAAGGTGATTTTGTAAAATTTTTACCATCAAACAAAGAAGCTCATATAAAAAATATAGAAGTTTGGAGTTCACCTGCAAAAACAAGCGCAAAAACTGGTGAGGCAAGTGGCTTTACTCTAAAAGAGGAGATTTACGTAAAAAATGGCGAAGTGATGGTTAAAGTTGATGAAAATAATAAAGTTGAAGTAAGTTCAAAAATACGAGCAAATCTTATTTGGCTTGGCAAATATCCTCTTGTTTTTAACAAAAACTATCTTTTAAAGCTTGGAAGTACAAAAGTTACAGCAAGACTGGAGAAAATAGAGAGAGTTTTAGGTGATGATATAGACACTAACAAAGAGTTTTTAGACTTGAAACAAAATGAGTGCGGAAGCGTGATTTTAAGCTTTTCAAACGAAGTAGCACTTTCAACTTTTTACAACAACCAATCACTTGGGCGTTTTGTTATAGTTGATGGATACGATGCAGCTGGTGGTGGTATAGTATTGGACAATATAAAAGATGGTAAAAATGAGATAAAGTCAAGTTTTGAAGATGAGTTATTTGCACTTTTAAAGAGACATTTTCCTCATAGATTTAACGATTTAAATCAAGTTTTATATGAAATTTAATAAAAATAGGAGATAAAAATGAAGATAAAGATAAACGGCGAAGAGAAAAACCTTGAAGGTGAAAAATTAAATATAACAGAACTTTTAACGGTAGAAAAAGTTGAAATGCCTGACATGGTTTCTGTGCAGTTAAATGAAGAGTTTTTAAGACAGCCAGACTACGACACAACATTTTTAAAAGATGGTGATGAAATTAACTTTTTATATTTTATGGGTGGTGGCGAGTGAGAGAGTTTAACGATGAAGAACTAGAGAGATACTCTCGCCATATAATCTTAGAGGATATTGGCATTGAGGGACAAGAGAAGATTTTAAACGCAAAAGTTTTAATCATAGGAGCAGGAGGATTGGGCTCACCGATAGCCCTATATCTTGCTGCTGCTGGCGTTGGTGAAATTGGCATAGTTGATGGTGACGTAGTGGACAGAAGTAACCTTCAACGCCAAATCATTCATACAACAGAAGAGATTGGTGTATTAAAAGTTGAGAGTGCAAAGAGAAAAATGCTAGCCATTAATCCAAGCGTTAAAGTAAATACTTATCCAGTGATGCTAGATGCGAGCAACATTTTAGACATCATAAAGCCTTACGATTTTGTTATCGATGGAACTGATAATTTCTCATCAAAGTTTTTGATAAATGACGCTTGTGTTTTAGCAAATAAACCGTACTCTCACGGTGGTATTTTAAGATTTTCTGGTCAAACTATGACTATTAAACCACGTGAGAGTGCTTGTTACGCTTGCGTGTTTAATGCTCCTCCTCCAGCTGGCGTAGTGCCAACTTGTTCAAGTGCTGGGATTTTAGGAGCGGTTGCTGGTATGCTTGGAACTGTGCAAGCAACGGAAGCTTTGAAGTTCATAACAGGAGCCGGTACTCCACTTTATAACAAACTTTTAAGCTTTGAAGCAAAAAGTATGAGTTTTAGAAGTGTAAATTTTAAGAAAAACCCAAAATGTAGAGTTTGCTCTGAACACGGTATAACTGAGCTTAAAGATTATGAACAAGAAGTTTGTGAGGTAAAACTCTAAAATGCTAAAAATCACAAAAGCTGTTTTAGAAGAAATTATAAAACATGCAAAAGATGATTTACCAAATGAAGCTTGCGGATATTTAGCAGGAGTTAATGGTGAAATAAAAAAAGCGTTTAAAATGACAAACGTTGACGCTTCGCCAACTCACTTTAGCTTTGACCCAAAAGAGCAGTTTGAGGCATTTAAAAAAGCAAAAGGTGAAGATTTAAGGCTTATCGCTTGTTATCATTCACACCCAAATACTCCAGCAAGGGCTTCGGATGAAGATATAAAATTAGCCTATGATTCGAACATAAGCTACATTATCATATCGCTTGCAAAGAGTGAGCCAGTCGTTAAGTCATTTAAAATAAAAAACGGGGAAGCCCAAGAAGAAATATTGGAGATTATATAAAATGAGTGAGATTACTTTACCAAATTCAGTAGCATCTGACTTTGAAATTTTCAAAAAACAGTATCAAGACTTTAAAGATGGCGTGCTTGACGCACTAACATTTAAAACTATCCGCGTTCCATTTGGTATTTATGAACAACGCGAAGCAAATACTTACATGGTTAGGGTAAAGCTTGCTGGCGGTTTTATAACACCAGACCAACTCTTAACTCTCTCAAACTTGGCGCAAAACTACGCAGATAAACATTTACATGTAACTACTCGTGGTGGTGTTCAACTTCACTACGCAAAACTAGAAGATTTTTTAGCAATCATAGAAGTTTTACACAAAGCAAATTTAACAGGACGAGGTGGCGGAGGAAATACCGTTAGAAACATCACAGCAGACCCATACGCTGGTGTGGCAAAGGATGAAGTGTTTGATGTAACTCCTCACACCATAGCTCTTACAAACAAAATGTTAGAACAACGTGACTCTTACGCACTTCCTAGAAAATACAAGATAGCTTTTAGTGGAAGCTCTGCTGATAGAGGAGGGGCTACTTACATTGATGTTGGATTTATCGCAAAAATTAAAGATGGGCAAAAAGGTTTTCGTGTTTTTGTAGCTGGTGGAATGGGTGCAAAAAGTAGACTTGGCGAGCATTTTATAGACTTCTTACCAGAAAGTGATATCTTCTTAGTCTCTCAAGCAATCAAAGAAGTTTTTGATGGCAGAGGAAATAGAAAGAACAAACACGCTGCAAGACTAAGATTTTTGATAGATGAACTTGGAAGTGATGAGTTTAGAAAACTTGTCCTAGAAAAGATAGAAAAAGTTAAAAATGAGAACAATTGGAAGCTTGAATTTGTTACATTGCCTGAAGTTGCAACCCTAAGTCAAGAGACAAAACCAACCTTTACATGTAAAGAAGAAGAGCTTTGGTGGAACCGCTTTGTAACTCCTCAAAAACAAACTGGTTATTTTAGTGCAAAAGTTCCTTTATCTCTTGGAGATATCGACTTTACTCACGCAAGAGAGTTGGCAAATAAACTAAAAGAGTTTAGCTCAAGCGAGCAAACACTTCGTTTTGGAAGCGATCAAAATATCTATATTAGAAACTTAAAAGCAGATGAAATGTTGTCTTTGTATCCGATACTAAAAAACATTTCTCATTTAGTTGATAAGCCAACTATCATAGGAGATACAGTTGCATGTACGGGCGCTGCCACTTGTCAACTAGGCATTGCAATGCCTCGTGGCGCTGCACTTGCGATAGAAAAAGAGTTAGCAAAAAGAAGTATTGACTTAGATAAAATCAGTGGCTTTAAAATCCACATGTCAGGCTGTCCAAATAGTTGCGGAAAACACGGAACTGGTGATCTTGGAGTATTTGGAAAAGTATCACGTGAAGGCGGATACTCTTATCCATCTTACAATATATTAGTTGGCGCAAAGATAGGCGAAGATAAAACAAGATTTGGCAAAAGAGTTGCCGATATAAGTGCGTTTCATCTACCAAAATTTACAGCAGACTTGTTGGAGCTTTGGATAGAAAACAAAAAAAATTATGAAGATTTTGCAGAGTTTATAGACAAGGACGGCGAAGAAAAAGTAGTAGAACTTGCCAAAAAATACTCTAAAATCCCATCATTTGAAGAGGATAAAAACCCTTACTTTGACTTTGGTGCAAAAGAGTTGTTTTCCTTAAAAGGACGCGGGACTGGAGAATGTAGCGCTGGCATGTACGACTTGATAGAAGCAGATAAAAAAGCACTTCAAATAGCACTAAAAGAAGAGTTGTCAAGTGAAAATTTAAAAAATATCAGACTACTTGCATGTCGTATGCTTTTAGTTGCAAAAGGCGAAGATGCAAGAGATGAAGCAGGAGTTTTGAAAGCTTTTAAAAAGCTATTTATTGACTCTGGCTTGATTGATGCAAAATTTGCTCCTTTACTTGAAGGCGATGCGTCAAAAGATGTAGTAAATCTAGGAAATGCCATTATAGATTTATACGCAACTATGGATAACACTCTAAAATTTGCAAAAGAAAAAGAGCCAAAAAAAGAAGAAATAGTAGCAAAAGTTGAAGCAAAAAGCGGTGTTGATAAGTTTAAAGATTACAAAGGCGTTGCTTGTCCTATGAACTTTGTAAAAACAAAGATGGATTTGGCAACTATGCAAAGTGGTCAAGTTTTAGAGATTGTCTTAGATGACGGAGCTCCTATAGACAACGTTCCAAAATCTGTTCAAGGCGAAGGTCACACCATCTTAGAACAGACAAAAGTTGGCAACGTTTGGCATGTAAAGATAAAGAAAAAATAGTGAATGTACTTCAAATCGCACTCACTCCAAAAAATGTACTACTCATTGGTGCAGGAAATGCTGCTGCACTAAAAGCAAAAAACATTTTGCAGAGTGATTGCAACTTAAAAATCGTAGCAAAAGAGATAACAAACGACTTCTTTTTGGGGCTTGATGTAGATAAAAATGAGTTTAACCTTTTACATGTAAAAGATATAGACATCATAGTTGACGCAACAGGAAATAGAGAGTTAGCAGAGTTTTTATACAGTAAAAGAAAAGAGTTTGGATATATCTTAAACTGCGTTGATATACCAGAATTTTGCGACTTTTACTTTGGTGCGAGCTTCAAAAATCACGACCTTTCTATAAATGTAAGTTCAGGTGGAAGTTCTCCAAAATACGCTCAAACCATTCGAGATACTATAAAAGAAGTTATCCCAAGTGAGAGCAAAGAGTTTTATCAAAAACTAAAAGAGCAAAGACTAAAAGGTAACACAACTCCAAGAGTAAAACAAGAGTTTGGAAGTGTTGCGCTCATTGGTTGTGGAACTGGAAGCGTGGACAACTTAACCCTAAAAGCACTAAAAGCCATCAAAAAAGCTGATGTAGCACTTATAGACTTTCTTGTAGGCAAAGGCATTGTAGAGCTTTTACCAAAAGACTGTGTGAAGATAGATGTTAGCAAAAAAAAGGGCTTTCAAAAATTCTCACAAGAGCAGATAAATGAGATGATGTTTTTCCATGCAAAAGAAGGAAACTTTGTAGCTAGACTCAAAGGTGGCGATCCTATGATTTTTGGAAGAGTTTTTGAAGAGGCAAACTATCTTTTTGAAAATGATATACAAGTTGAAATCATAAATGGAGTTAGCTCCTTTTTGGTTGGTTGCGCTGTTGGTGGAGTAACGCCGACTCTTCGTGAATTTTCAGCTGGGGCTTTAGTGGTTTCAGCGCACTTAAGAGAAAGTGTGTTTAACGATAGCTGGATAAAACTTTTAAAAGATTTTCCTTATACAGTTGTTGTTTTAATGGCATATAGTTTTGCAGATAAGATAGTAAACAACGCAAAAGAAAAAGGCATAAATTTAGAGCTTCCAGCAGCTTTTGTCTCCAGCATAGATAGAGCTGAGCAAACAACAGTCATAGGACAATTAAAAGATTTAGAAAAGATGGTAAAACTCTGCACAAAACCTGCAATTCTCATCATAGGCAAATCAGTAAGCGAAGCCCATAAAATGCCACACTTTGGCAAAAGAGTGTTTGTTTAGATTTATATTTACATGTAAAGAAAAAGCTTTACATGTAAACTCTAAAAACAGAAATTATTTAGAACAACCGCATCCGCAAGAAGCTTTTACAGCTGCTATAGCTTTTGCGTAGTCTGGTTCTGATGTGATTTCAGGAACTAACTCTTTATAAACAACTTCGCCTTTCGTATTTACAACAAATATAGCTCTTGTGCTTAATCCCTCAAGTGGACTATCTTTTAGTAAAACACCATATTTTTTTGAAAATTCTTTACTTCTAAAGTCGCTTGCAACTTTCAAATTTGCAATACCTTCAGTTGTGCAAAATCTACCACTTGCAAATGGCAAATCCATAGAAATAACAACAACAGTTGCTTTTTCTAACTTAGCTGCTTCTACGTTAAACTTTCTTGTTTCATTTGCACAGACTGCAGTATCAAGAGATGGAACAACTACTAAGATTTGTATTTTTTCACTCTCGCCACCAACTTTTACAGTTGATAAATCGCTTCCAATCAAAGAAACAATAGGAGCTTTATCTCCAACTTTTAAATCTACATCACCAAGACTAACTGGACTACCTTTAAATGTTACGCTCATTTTTTCTCCTTAGGATAAATATGTGGACTATTATATCTATTTTTTGTCACAAACTCTTTACATGTAAAAACTTAAAAAAATATTTAAGTACTATAACAATCATTAAGTTTTTTTAGGTAACATTCAGGTATTTTTTTACGGAGAGATGATTATGAAAAAAGCTTTATTACTATGTTCTTTACTTTTTTGTTTTAGCTTGAATGCACAGACGATTAACAAAAATCTAGAAACAACTGTTGGTACTTTGATTGGTGCACCTGTAAAGGTTTTAAGCGTAGATGAGTTTAAAGGTATTCCTGGCGTTTTTATAGCTATTTTGCAAGATGAAGCTGGAAATGCGTTTCCACTATATACAAGCAAAGATGGTAAAAGTGTATGGGAAGTTGGAAGATTTTATAACTTTTCAGAAAAAAGCGATAATGATTTGATGACTTCAAGCATTGCAAAATTAGAAAAAATAGCAAAAGAATCAAGTGGCAAGAACATCGAAGCTTTGTTTGACTCTTTACCAAAAAGCTCTTTTGTTACTATAAATGCAAAAACAAAAACTGATAAACTTTTAACTATAGTAACTGATCCAGATTGTCCATACTGCAGAAATGAGCTTAAAAGCTTGAGAGATCATTTAAAAACAACAAATGTAAGAATAGTATTTGCTTCTGTGCATGATCAAAAAGCGTTTGTAAAAGCTCAAAAGATTTTGGATGAGACAAAAAGTTTAAATCCAAATGACAGCGAAAAAATCATAACTATTTTTGAAAAATATTACAAAGATATACCTCTTAGTGATAACGATATGAAGCTTGATACAACAGCTATAGAATTTACAACAAATACTATATTTGGTTCAGGATTAATTCGTGGCGTTCCTTATCTTCATGAAGGCACAGTAAAATAACCAAAAAGGAGGACTTTCCTCCTTTACATGTAAACTTCTACAAATTCCCAACTTTTCAAAAATAGCAAAATTTAAACTCCAAATGATAAAATAGTCTCCTAATTTTAAAAAAGGTGCTTTATGGAGATAGGTGTTGTTATAATATTTATAGCCTTTTTGGTTATCGTTGCCCCCTTTATATCAACGCTCACTCGTATTCCCATAGTTGTTGTTGAGATGCTATTAGGAGCATTTGGCGCATATCTTGGCATTTTAGGAAATTTTGAAATCTTCAAAATTGTCTCGCAAATCGGCTTTTTATATCTGATGTTTTTAGCTGGCATGGAAGTAAATTTAAGAGAGTTCAAAATGGGGAAAAGTTCCCTTTTAAAACGAGCTATCATCTACTTTGTCATGCTTTACACGCTAGCCATAGTTGTAACTTTATATTTTAATCTAAGTGCTGTTTATATAGTAACTTTCCCTATATTTTCTCTTGGTATTTTGATGGCATTAGTAAAAGAGTACGGCAAAAATGAGCCTTGGCTTGGACTTGCACTTAACATTGGTATAGTGGGAGAACTTATAAGCATTTTAGCAATCGCGATTTTGAGTGGAAGTTTAGAGAGTGGCTTTAGTGTAGGATTTTTTATCAATATGCTTGGATTATTTATATTTTTAGCTATATTTGTTTTAGTTTTCAAGTTTGCAAAGGTGCTTTTTTGGTGGTTCCCTGAACTTAGAGTTATGCTAATGCCTTATCACGATAACAAAGATACAGACATAAGACTCTCTATGGCTTTGATGTTCTCTCTTGTTGGACTTATGATGGTTTTAAATGTAGATAAAGTTTTAGGTGCATTTTTAGCAGGACTTTTTATAAGGTCATTTTTCAAACACAAAACAGATTTACCAGAAAAACTCTCATCTTTTGGCTTTGGATTTTTAGTTCCAATCTTTTTCATATATGTAGGCTCAACCCTGCCACTTTCTGTATTTTTAGACAAAGATATCTTGCTTTTTGCATTGTTTATATCAGGAACACTATTTATTATAAGGTTAATTAGTTCTATGACCGCGTATCTTACATACTTTGGTTTTAGAAATACGCTACTTTTTTCTTTAAGCGATTCCATGCCTTTAACGTTTTTAGTTGCAATCGCAACTTTGGCTTACAACGCTGGGGCTATATCAAACAATGAGTACTACTCTTTTGTTGTAGCAAGTATGATAAATGCTGTTTTGTTTATGATAGTTATAAAAATACTCTATCAACTCTTTTTCAAAAAAAACAAAAACTCTACACCAACAAAACCATAATAACACTAAGAGTAGCAAAGGCAAAAATGGTTTGAGCAGTTATAATAGCCGACATAAGAGACAAATCTCCGCCCATCTGTCTTGCTAATATATAGCTAGCAACAGCAGTTGGAACGGCAGTGTATAAAACCATAACTCCCCTCATCATACCATCAATATCGAAAAATGCTGTATAGCCAAACATTAAAGATGGTAAAAGCATAAGTTTAAAAAATATTGCTAACCAAAATGTAAGTTTTTTTGTTTTAAATGATTTAAAAGTAAGCCCAACGCCAACAGATAAAAGTCCAAGGGGTATGGCTGGCTCTGAAAGTGTTTGTATGATTGGAGCTATAAGAGTAGGTAGTCTTAATCCTGAAAAATTTAAAATACCCCCGATGATACAAGATAAAATCATTGGATTTGTGATTAGGGATATAAGAAGATTTTTATACGATACCTTACCTTCTTTTAGGTAAAAAACAAACATTCCAACACATAAAAAATTTACAACTGGAACCAAAAAAGTGATGATAAAAATACTTAAAAGTATTCCCTCACTTCCATAAAATGCATTTACAACGCCAACCAACACGTAAGTATTAAATCTTGTAGAGCCTTGAAAAAGTGAGGTAAATTCTCTCACATCAAACTTACAAAACCACTGTAAAATAACCAAAATGATAGCTATTGAAAATATTGCTAGTACAACTATACCGACCATCAAAAAAGCGTTATCCACACTTCTAAAATCAGCCATAGCAAGAGAGTAGATGAGCATACATGGAAAGAAAAGATAGTATGTGATTCTATCGGCTCCTGCCCAAAATGTCTCATTTGGAAATTTGATGATTTTTAAAACATAACCAGTGATGATTAATGCAAAGATTGGAAATAAAGAATTAAAAACTACTAACATTTTAAAATTCTAAACCATGCCCAAAAATACCAATAAACACAAAATTTAAGATATTTCCAAGCACTGCAAATGTACTAAAAAAAGTTAGAGTTATCATCATTTTGTCCAAGTATAATTTTTAGTGATTGTAGCACAATTTACTTTTTGATATAATTTCGCTTTAAAAGGAAAAAATAGATGATTTTAAGCATAGAAAGTAGTTGTGACGATAGCTCTATAGCACTTACAAAGATTGATGATTTTAAACTTGTATTTCACAAAAAAATATCTCAAGAGTTAGAGCACTCGGTATATGGTGGAGTTGTACCAGAGCTTGCAGCAAGACTTCATGCAACTGCGCTTCCAAAAATTCTTGAAGAGATAAAAACAAGCTTAAAAGATGTAAAAGCCATAGCAGTTACAAATGAGCCTGGACTCTCCGTTACGCTCATCGAAGGCGTTATGATGGCAAAAGCTTTGTGTATAAGTTTGGGCTTACCTCTTCTTGCTATAAACCATCTAAAAGGTCATATTTACTCTCTTTTTATAGAAAAAGAAGAAAGGTTTCCTCTTGGCGTATTACTGGTTTCGGGCGGTCATACACAAGTTTTATATGTAAAGAGTTATGATGATATAACACTTCTTGGAACTACGAAAGATGATAGTTTTGGCGAGAGTTTTGACAAAGTAGCAAAGATGTTAAATCTTGGATATCCAGGTGGTCCAATCATAGAAGAGTACGCAAAAAAAGGAAACGATAAAAGATTTGATTTTACCACTCCACTTAAAAATTCACGAGAAATATCCTTTAGTTATTCTGGACTAAAAAATCAAGTAAGATTATGTGTGCAATCTTTTGGAGAAAGTATAGATGAACAAGATAAATACGACATTTGTGCATCTTTTCAAAGAGTTGCTGCTGCGCATTTGATAGATAAATTAAAAAGAGTTTTTAAAACTCATCATTTTAGTGATTTTGCAGTGGTTGGAGGAGCAAGTGCAAATCTTCACTTAAGAAGTGAATTAGAGAAACTTTGTGCAAAAAATGACGCAAATCTTCTTTTTGCACCTCTAAAATTTTGTAGTGATAACGCTGCTATGATAGGAAGATGCGCAATAGCTGCTTATAAATTAAAAAGATTTGTGAATACAGATGAGGTAATCATCAATCCACGAGTGAAACTTTAAATTTTTACATGTAAACAACAAATACTATATTTTTAACACTTAAAGCTTATTTTACTTTTCGCCAAGTATTTCAATATCAATCCTTGAGTTATCGGTTCCTAATATCTCTAATCTTTTCATTTCGCCATTTTCAAGCTGGTACGTTAAACTTCGTATAGGATTTCCTCTTGATTTTGTAAAAAGCGAAACCTCATTTGCCTCTTTTTTTGTAACTTTAAAGTATCTCTCTATCTGCTTTTCATCGTTACTAAAAACTGCTTTGATGATTTTAAACATGATAGAGATATTTGGCTCTTGCTCTTTTGTCCTAACAAGCGTCTCTTTTGGTGTTTGTATAGTGATTTTATCAAGCTCTTGAGTTAGTGATTTCTCATTTGGTGGTAAATAGTAAATCCTTGTGAATTCTTTTGAAAAGGTTATCTCACCTTTTTTTGAAACTTTCTCATTTAACGCTTCTATGTATTTGTTTTCAATGAAGTTATAAGTTTTATCTTCTGCAAATAAAAATGTTGTAAACAGTAAAAATATAAAATAAAATCTTCTCAACCCTCTTCCTTTTTTCTCTTTCTTCTTCTATGTTGCCAAATGTATAGGTGAATCACTCCAGCAAGTCCAAACACCCCATACCAACCAACAGAAACATAGATAGCCCACAACCAGTTTTTGGCAAAAGCTAAAAACATTACATGTAAAACAACATTAAACCACGCAGCAACCGTCCAAATCCAAGTATTTGAGCGAATTTGCTCATAAGAGAAGTTTTTTTCTCGCAGTTTTTTCCAATTGTTTATAGTGTTTTTTATCATGATTGGAGTTTTGTTTTTCATGCTTAAAAGTACAGCAACCCCAACAGATATAGTAAGCGGTCCAAATTTGAGCCAAATGCCTTTTCCAAGCGCTAGAGTGATTACTGATATTATCAAATACACAAAAGGGATAATCCAAGCAGGACTTTTTTCTTTGTAGTGCATTGCTATCAAAATCACGCTAATCACTAAAATAATAAATGAAGAAACTCTATCGCTAAATGCATCCATCATGAAAACAACCAATGGACCATAAAGAAGTGAAAATAGTGTTAACATTTAAAGTATATTTTGCAGTTTTTATTTATCAAATCAACACCCAATAATTAAAATTTAAAAAGATTTTTATACATAAGGGTGATTTTAACATAATGAAGTTAAATCTTGGATGTGGTAAAGATATCAATAAAATAAGGCTATTTTAATATGCTATAGTTCCTATTTTAAAGTTACATTATTGTGGCACCGCAATAAGAGTATTGTAAGGCTCTTATACATAAAATACAATATAAAAGTTTCAAGGAGTGTAGATGAGTGATTCAGAAGTTATGGGACTTGCTTTTGGTATATCTTTTTTTGTGATTTTAATCTTTGTTGTTATTTTAATATTTTTCTTGCTTAGCTTAAGTAAACTATCTGATGTAGTTAGGGTTGAAAACAATTATGTAACATATGTTAGCAAGGCTTGGGTTTGGACACAGCTTATCCCCGTTTGGGGCTTTATAGCCATGCTGGTTTATCATATAAAAATGACCGAAGCAACAAGAGCGGTAGAGAAAGAGTTTGATTTGAATTTCAAAACTATACAATATCCAGAGGTTCTCGGTTGGTTTTATGCTTTAGCATTTTTGTATGCTTGGATTCCAGTTGCAGGTTTTGCTTCTCTTGTTGTTTGGATTATATATTGGGTGCAAGTTGCAAGCACTTCTGCTCAAATCATTAGATTAAAAAATCAAAAATAGTAATACAAATAAGAGTTTTGCTTAGCGCAAAACTCTTTACATGTAAAAGTTATTTCTCCCAAGAGATAACAGCCCAAGCGTTATTTCTAAATGCAGGCTCCTTGCCCTCTTTTTCGCATTTTAAAAAGTACTCTCTCGCTCTTTTTTCCTCTTTTTCGCTTAAGCCTTCTAAACTCCAAGCTATAGATTTTACATAATCTTCTATATCGGTTGCTGGCTTGCAGCATTTACTATCTTCACTTGGAACAAAATCAAGCTTTGCTTGTATGCCCATTTGATATAAAACATTTAAAACGTAAATATAATCAGGTCTTGGAGTTGGTTCGATTTTTAGCACTTTTAAAAGTTCGTCACTTAAATAACTATTTCCCGCTTTAAAAGAGAGGATTGCAAACTTTTTTGCATGGTTATTTAGATTTGTGAGTGCCTTTTTTAAATCATCAACTTCTAAACATCTTGAAGCTATGGCAACATCGCATTTTGGTATATCCTTCCAATCATCTTCGATGTCTGCTTTGATGATTTTTACGTTTTTATACCCTTTTTCTTTAGCGTTTTTTTCTACTTTCTCAAGCATTTTTTCTGAAAAGTCAAATGCAACAACCTCTTTTACAAGCGGTGCATAGTAAATAGCAAAAGTACCAGGTCCACAACCAATGTCAAGTAAACTTTTAACACCTTCAAGGTTGATCTTGCTTTGGATAAATTCGTTATAAATGCCTCGGTGAGCTTTCAAGTTCATGCCTTCAGCCTTTTCATCCCATGAAAATGAACCTTTTTTCTTGTGTGATGAAGCCATTTTTTGCACTTTGTATAGAGTGTTAAAGTCTATAGCATCGTAAGTTGTTTTCATAAATCTTCCTTGATTAGTTTTATTGGTAAAATATATCTGTATCCATCTTTGTAGTCAATAAAGTCACTTAAAACCCCATAAACTTCCTTTATTCTATCTTTTGTGATAACCTCTTTTGCCTCACCTTTTGCGTACAGTTTTTGATTGTCAAGCCAAACTACAGTGTTTGAGACTCTAAGGGCATGGTCTGGATAGTGGGTTGTTTGTATGATAGTGTGGCTGGCTTCTCTAAGTTCTACTAGTAAATCCAAAAGTCTTAATTGGTTTTTCAAATCAAGTCCGGTTACTGGCTCATCTAAAACGATGATTTTACTTTGTTGAGCTAAGGCACGAGCTAACAAAATGAGTTGTCTCTCGCCGCCACTTAAATGTTTGTAAGTTCTATCAATAAATTTATATGCTCCAACTCTATTTAACGCCTCTTTTGCTTTTTCTTTGTCATCGTTTGTATAGTCAACTCCAAAAGAGGAGCTGTGAAATCTACCCATCAAAACGACATCAAACACATCAAATTCAAACGGTATATTTGTATTTTGTGGAACATAAGAGAGGATTTTGGCTCGCTCTTTTATCTTTAATTTTGCTAAGTTTATATCTTCATACAAAATCTCACCATCAAATGAGATTAATCCCATTAAAGCCTTTAAAAGCGTACTTTTTCCACTTCCATTTGCACCAAGAATAGATATAATCTCACCATTTTGAAGAGTAAAATTTAAATCTTCTAAAATTGTTTTTTTGCCATATTTACATGTAAGATTTTTAAACTCTAACATTTACTTATCTCTTAAGCGATGTTTACTTAACACATAAATAAACATCGGTATTCCAAGCACAGAAGTCAAAATACCAAGTGGAATCTCAACAGTAAAAGCACTTCTTGAAATGGTATCTATCACAAGGATAAAACCAGCTCCTAAAATCACACAAAAAGGTATCAGTTTTATATGATTTACCCCAACAATAAATCTTGCAATGTGCGGAATCACTAAACCAATCCAACCAACCATGCCTGCTAGCATAACGCTAAGCGCACTAAGAAGCGTTGCCAACAAGATGATAAAAAGTCGTACCTTTTCCACATCTACCCCAAGAGCTTTTGCTTCATCCTCTCCAAGACTTAACACATCTATATACTTTGAAAAGATAAACATCAAAACGATTGATATAAGCATAATAGGAGCTGCTATCTCTACATTTGTTTTGGTTGCTAAAGAAAGTGTCCCCATTAGCCAAAAGACTATTGACTGTAAAACTCCATAAGGATCTGCTATAAACTTCAAAAACGAGAGAAGTGCACCAAACAAGGAAGAACTTATAATGCCGCCAAGCACCAACATCAAAATGCTATTTCCTCTACCGTACATTCTTGAGATAAAAATAGCACAAAAAACTGCTAAAAAAGCAAAAATAAAAGCGTTTAGTTGCACCAATACTGCTGGAAATTTAAAAACCATTCCAAGGGCGGCACCAAAAGCGGCACCTGAGAGAACTCCTAAAATACTTGGTGAAACTAGAGGATTCACAAACATTCCTTGATACACTGCACCTGAAACAGATAAAGATGCACCAACTAAAAGAGCGGCAATTATGCGAGGAAGTCGTATCTCAAAAAAAACTGTGCTTAGAGTTTCTACCTCATCAAGGGATATATTTAATTCACCAAAACCAGTTTTATATTTTAAAATCTCGATAAATTCTGAAAGTGATATAGGAAAGTGCCCAATTTTAAGAGAAAGAACAAAGGCAAAAGTTAAAAAAACAATAGCAAAAACAAGCAAAACCGGATAACTTTTTTTCATAAATCTCTTTTGGGTTATATCTATTTTTATATAAAAAAATAATTATCTTCTAAAAAGCTAAATTTGTCAAGAGAGTTTACATGTAAAGGACTAAGCCTTTACATGTAAATAAGTTTTTTAGAAGCTATATCTTACGTTTGCGTAGTAACTTCTTCCCTCTTGTGGATACCAGTTATTGTAGTAGTAGTACTCATCAAATAAGTTCTTGATACCAACGCTGATTTCTAAATCATTTATAGGTCTATATGCAACTCTTAAATCAGCAACCGTATAAGATGAACTTTTCTCGCTTCCCGTAACATCTGTATACCTTTCACTTTCATATCTAATAGTAGGTACGATGTCAAGCGAAGGAATTGGAGAGTATTTTAAACTTGCATAAAAGCTATGTTCTGGTACATCTGTTACATATTTAGCACCAGTTGTTGTGCTTTTATCAATTTCAGCATCTATATATGTATAAGCAAAAGTTCCAGATATCTTTTCACTCCAGTATGAGCTAAGTGAGAGTTCAAATCCCTTGTGTGTCTCTTCATCAATATTTTGGTATTGACGACAAGTAGCTCCTACACAACCAAGGCTAGGATCTGTACCTACTATATTTCTAACTTCACCTATGTAGTCATCAGTCTTTGTGTAAAAAATGGCTGCTTTTAAAAAGTGACTATTGTCAAATACGTACTCACCGCCTAACTCATAAGTTGTTGATCGTTCTGCTTTTAGACTTGGATTTGCTACATATGTACCAAAACGACTCGAATATCTATCTTTAAGAGTTGGCATATTGCTCTTTTTAGAAAAACTTCCATACATCATAAATTCTGGTGTTAACTGTGCATAAAGAATAGTTTGTGGATTAAACGCATCACTATCATATTTTGGATATTCTCCTTGTATAGACTGACGATTATTTGCTCTCATCTCAGCTTTTTCCACTTCATTTTTATCCCAATTACCACCAATAACCCATGTAAAAATATCATTTATTTTCCAGCTATACTCTGCACCTATTGACAATGTTTCAGCTTCCGCCTTAGCATTTACCCAATTTGCAGGCATATCATATTTGTCTTCATGATTGTCATATTTTTTAGAAACCATAAGTTTAAGTAGGTGATTTTCATTGAACTTTATATCTCCTTCGATAACTCCACCGTATGTATTATCATCATAAATTGATATTTCATTCACAGTTTTACTTAGAGCTGTGCCAGGGGCACCGTATGAAAACATTTTATTGTAAAATTCATCATAGTACCATCTTGTTTTTAGTGTAAACATTTCACTAAACTGAGTCTTTGTTATAAAATAATAGCTTGTCTTATCCCAATCTTTCCAATGCCAATTTCTGTCATATTGATTATTGCCTATAACGCTATATGTTGGATGTGTTGCCCAAGGTTGTTCCTTGTCACCTCTTTGCATGATATAATTAAAAGAATATTCATCTGTATCGTTTGGAGTAAAACCAACCTTTAAGTTCAATTTTCTATCTTTATACTCTGCATTATTTCTATTTCTATCCATCTGATGATTTTGTATATCTGGCACAAAATCACTTGGTAGCTTATAATAATCTCTTTGTATGTTTGAGACAGAAAGTAAAGCATAAAACAAGTCTTGTTTTGTTCCAAGCGTTGCCCACTCTTCATGTCCATCACCACTCATAAGTCCTGCTCCAACTTCACCTTCAAAAGAGCGTGTTGGTTTTTTTGTTATGATATTTACCGCTCCACCCATTGTACTTGCACCATACATTGGAGATACATAACCCTTTGATACTGAAATCTCACCAACATCATAAGTTTTAAATCTTCCTAAGTCCATGTTTCTATCGTAAGGAACATAAACTGGAATACCATCTATATAGATAGGAACACGATAACTATTAAAACCTCTAATTCTTATATTTGTCTCACCTCTAGCACCTGAGTATGTTGTGTAAACACCTGGCACACTTTGAAGAGCTTCAACTACCGTTTTTGCGTTTGCGTCTTTTATGGCACTACTTTCCACATAGTCTATCGCTCTGTTTTGACTGATATCCTCTTTTGATACAACCTCTATACGCCCAAGGTCGTAAACCGACGATTCACTAGCGTTAGTTTGTGCGTTCAGGCTTGAACATAAAACTAAAGTAGCAATCGTACTTAAACAAATTTTTGCCTTCATCTATTCCCCTTTCAAAAGTTTACTTACTTCGTTATCGCTAAGTTCTACATGTAAAAATAGTTTGTAAAATTTTTTAATCTCTTCATATTCATTAAATTTAAAATGTTCTGGATAAAGTTTTGAGTGCATCCAAGGAAGCCCTAAAAATCTCATAAAAGATGGTGGACGATTGAGCCAAGCAAAGGGAGACGAAGGAGTAAGATATATCTTGTTTTCTTTAAATGCTTTTAAATTTCTCCAATTGCTTGTATTGTCAAGTGTGTCAAAAAAACTCTTCTCTCTAACAAAAATTACATCTGGGTTATAAGTGTAGAGTTTTTCTAGAGTAATTTTTTCTCGCTTTGTAGATTGCGAAGTATCACACCTATGTACATTAACTCCACCAGCAAGCGTTATAATTTCAGACTGCATATCACCTTCACACTCAGTAACCAATCCATCATCACCATTTGCTAAAAATACTCTTATTTTTTTGTTATCTCTTGGAAGTGTGTTTACACTTAGTCTCACATCTAGTAAACTTTTTATAGCATAATCTGAGAGAGTTTTTGCTCTATTATCACGACCAAGTATTTCGCCCATTAAATTTATAGACATGATGCTATCTTCAAGCGTGTTTTGGCGTATTTGAACTACTGGAATATTAAACTTTTCTATGGTTTTTGTAAAATCATTTATAGGATTTATCGTTCTATCCCAAGCAAATATAACATCTGGTTTTAGGGCAACTACTTTTTCTATATTTGCTTGTTGACCATCACCAAAAAAACCTCCAATAACTGGAAGTTCTTGTGTCTCTTTTAACATAAACTTTTTTTCAACATCTAAAAATTTATAATTTACGCCTATCATCATTTCTGGTGCAAGCGCATATAAAAGTGCCATCATAGGAGGTGAAGCGCTGTAAGCTTTTGTTATATTATCTTTTACATATACCTCTCTGCCTGACATATCAACAATTGTCTTTGCATTTACATGTAAAACTAGGGTCAAAAGGAGAATAAGAAGCGATAGAAATTTTTTCATTTTTATCCAATTTGTTATATTTTCAAATACACAACGGAAATATAACATAGTTTCTTTTATATTTATATGATTTTTATCAATTTTTTTTGATAATAAAAATTGTGAAAAGAGTTTGTGTGTCTTTTGTAAAACGTGTTAAAAATAAACTAAGAATTAGTTATTGAAAGTTAAAAATATCTCTATTGTAAACCAACCATTTTGGATGATGATTGGTTTACATGTAAAGATTTATTGGAGTGTTTTTATGTAAGCTTCTATATCTTTTATACGAGTTGCATCTGCTGGGTGGGTTGAGAGAAACTCTGGAGTTGTTGCCCCACCACTTGCTTCAGACATTTTTTGCCAAAACTTTATAGCTTCATTTGGATTGTATCCTGCTTTGTACATCAAGTAAATACCTATCTTATCTGCTTCGCTTTCATGTTTTCTACTAAAAGGTAAAATCACGCCAACATTTGTTGCGACACCATAAGCAGCGTCATAAATTCCCTGATATTGCGCTGGGATTTCAAGAGCAGTGGAGAGAACTTGCGAACCTATATTTGAAAGCATTTGATGACTCATCCTCTCAGCTCCATGATGAGCTAAAACGTGAGCTATTTCATGCCCCATAACCGTTGCTATTTGATCATCATTTGACATCAGTTTTAATATACCTGTATAGAAAAATACTTGTCCACCAGGAAGTGCAAAAGCGTTGATTGTGTCTTCTTCTATAAGGTAAAAACTCCACTCATAAGCACTTGCTTCAGGGGATACTGCAACTATCTTTTTGCCTATCTCTATTATCTTATTTGTAAGTTTTACATCTTTACTTTTGTTTGCACTTTGAAGTATCTCTTCAGATGCACTTAGTCCAAGTGTTTTTTCTTGAGCAGAATCAATCAAGATAAGTTGTGTTCTTCCGGTTATTGGTGCTTGCGAGGTAACACAGCCAGTAAGTATAAAAACTGATAAAAAGGCGACTAAAAATATTCTCATTTTAACTCCTTATTTTGTGACTTTTTTCATTGGGTTATGTTTTAAAACAACATAATAAATCACAACAAAAATTATAGTAACTATTATAGTGTAGATAGGATAAAAATCTTTCATGACAACAAAAGTAACTATTAAAAGTGAAAGATATGTTGGAACTTCATTGTATGCTCTAAAAAACTTTCCACTTCTTTTACATGTACCATTTAAAAGTTGCTTTCTATAGTATTCCAAAGAGAAAGAGTAGGCAGTTAAAAACACAAGTAGTAATAGCTTCACATGCATCCAGCCACCACTTGTCATAACAGATGGATTTGCTAAAATAAGCAAAATTCCACTAATTAGTGTCAGCACAAATGCTGGAAAACCTATGGCTTTATAAAGAAGTCTCTCTTGGATTTCTACAACTTTTGTAAACTCTTTTTTGTCTTTAAACTCAGCATGATATACAAAAAGTCTTGGTAGATAAAAAAGCATCGCCATCCATGACATAAAAGCCATTACATGTAAAACTTTTAGTGGCAAATAGTACTCTGCAAATAAATCCATCTCTTTTCCTTTTTAAAATTTTCTTATTATAATATCGAATATTTTTCAAACATAAAATAAAAGGAAGCACTCATGCACAGTGAGTATCTCGTACATTTGGCTGCATTTTGGATAATTTATAGTTTTTTTGGCTGGATCATAGAGACTGTGTATTGCAGGGTTTTGGATGGGCATTTTACAAAACGTGGATTTTTAATAGGTCCATTTGTACCAATTTACGGTTTTGGAGCGCTTATAATACTCCTTTGTTTAGATAAATATATACAAAATCTTTTTTTAGTTTTTATACTTGGGCTTATCTTAACTTCAACTCTTGAGTACATAACAAGTTACTTCATGGAAATGTTTTTGAAGCTAAAGCTTTGGGATTATTCGGGTCATTTTATGAACATAAACGGAAGAGTTTGTCTTTTAAACAGTACTCTTTTTGGGCTTTTGTGTGTTTTGTTAGTTGGTTTTATACAACCGCACGTAAAAGAGTTTGTAGAATCCATAAACTTTGGGCTTTTAAGTGCTATCGTTATGATTTTTGTGCTTACTATGGGAACTGATTTTTTCTACTCAATCCTTGGTGCTTTGGCTTTGAAAAATCGTCTTTTGGACTTAGATGCGTTAGATAAAAAGATAAAAGCATATAGTCAAAACGAGAAAGAAAAAAGAGAAAAAAGCCTCTAAGAGCTAAAAGAGAAGTTGGCAAATTTAAGATTTAACGAAAGAAGAATTTTAAAATCCTTCCCTCGTTTAAAATCTAGTAAATTTCAAAATTTCCTTGAAAAAATCAAAGAAAATTACAAGAGTTAGCATTTACATGTAAACTTCTATCTCCAAAAGATAACATCATTTGCTTCAAATCTTGAAGTTGCTTTGCCATCCTCATCCGCTTTTCCGATGGTAAATAAAACAGCAGGTATATATCTTTTTGTATCGATATCTAGGTATTTTGAGATAGCTTCTTTGTCAAACGCACCGATTGGATTTGAAGCGTATCCATAGTTTGTGATTGAGAGCATAAGCTGCATTGAAGCAAAACCACAATCTAAAAATTGCGAATTTAAAACAGTCTCTGCACTTCTTGATCCTCTTATGCTTTTTACAAATTCCAAAAATTTCTCTTTTTGCTCTTTTGTTTTTAGCCCAAGTTTCACTTCGCCATCAAGTATCTCAACTGCCCTACTCTCTGCATTTGTATCTATATAAACAACTATGATAGCAGAACAAGTCTCGGCTTGTGTTTGATTAAATAACAAAAATGGCTTTACATCTTCTAACGCTTTTTTTGACTCAATCACAGCAAATCTCCATGGTTGAAGGTTTAGTGATGATGGGGCAGAAATCGCGTCATTTATGATGGATGTTAACTCATCTTTAGAGATTTTTACATCTTTTTTGTACTTACGAATACTTCTTCGCTCTTCAAAAACTCTATTTTTTGGGTTTGTTACTTTTTTGATTTGCATAGTTTCTCCTTTGCTTTTTATCTTTTACATGTAACCTTTAAATTTCTCGCCAAATAAGCACTATCTCACTATCAAATATATCTGTTTTTCTAGGAGTTATGCTGTCTGTTTTTACTTCAAAATTGTCTATCTTAAACTTCTCGCCAAGCGCGTTTGCTTCGTTGCTAAATCTTTGACTTAAAGCATCCATATCGGCATTTATCTTTGCTATATCCTCTTTTACTTTTGCAACATCTTGGCGTTCTTTTAACATTCTATTTGCACTTTTAACACCACTTGCTGCTTTTGTAACACTAGTGCTACTTTTTACACTTCTTCCAAACAAGGCTCCAAGGATTGTCGAGCCAAAAGAGACAGCTGTATCAAGGGCTTTACTTTTTACATCCGCTTCTTCTTTCATGAGTTTGTGTTCGGTATCTCTTAGTTTTTTATCTAACACACCACTTTCTTTATCAAACTTTGCTTTTAGTTTTTGTTTTTCAACTTCAAAAAGTTCATTTATCTTAGTTTGTATCTTCATTCTAAAACTCTCAATGCTCTCATCTGGAGTTGATTCAAGCTTTAGACTTGGAGCTGAAAAACTCTCTAGTTTAGAGTTTCTGTATATAAAATCTTCAGCGTCTTTTAGTCTTCTTGCAACCTCTTTGTCATCTCCTAAGGAACTTACAATCTCTTCATAAGTAGCACCATTTCTTTGTTCATTTAAGAGTTTGTTTGAAGATATAGTCTCTATCTCCCAGTTGCTATTTACTCCCTTGCTTACATTTTGTACAAGGCAAACGCCTTCAACTTTATCTACACCTTTTCTCGTACTTACAAATCTAACTTTAGAAAATACACCCAAAACTGGCTCTAACCTTGGATTTTGTGACATACTTTCATACAAGTAAACTTGTTTTATCTTTGAAGTGATAAGTGGCTTTTGAGAAGTTGTTTGTGTATTTTGTGCTTTTACATGTAAAGCAGTGCTACTTTGTTTTTCTATTTTTTTCTCACTCATTAAATCTTTTATCTGCTCGCGTGAAAGTGGACCTTTAAGATAAGAGAGTGCCCATCTTGTCTGCATAACTTTTAAACCATTTTCATGGATATTTTTAAGTAAAAAATTTCGTTTTTCCAAGTTTGATATTAGGCTCATGAGTTCTGCTTTACTAAACTCACTTCCACTTATCCCGCTTAGTCCATCTATAACCCTCTCTTTATCTTGAGCAGTTTGCAGGCGTCCTACAAACCAAGTTCCGATGTTTGATAAACCTTTATAGTCTAAATCAACTGGGTTTTGAGTCGAGAGAACAACGCCAAGTCCAAAGGCTCTTGCTTGTTTAAGCAATGTTAGCATCGGCATTTTTGAAGGAGGATTGCCATTTGGTGGGAAAAATCCAAAAATTTCATCCATATAAAGAATGGCTCGCAAAGAAGAAGTTCCATCAAGCCCGCGCATCCAACCGATGACATTGTTCAGAAGAAGAGTTACAAAAAACATTCTCTCACTATCACTTAAATGGGCGATTGAAAATACAGCAACTCTAGCCTTTCCCTCTTTTGTATATAAAAGTTTTGCAACATCAAGCGGCACGCCTTCGCACCAAGTAGCAAATGAAGGTGAAGCAATGAGTGAGTTTATCTTCATAGCAAGCTCCATTCTTTTATCACTAGAGAAAAACTTATCGAGTGGAAAAACGCCGACTTTATCAAATGGCGGAGTGATTATAAAATGAATCAAATCTTCCATGCTCAAATCTTTGCCATCTCTGTATTGTGAAACAAAAATACTTGAGAGTAAAATGTGCTCTTTTGAACTCATAGGATCAGCACTTATACCAACAAACCCTAAAATACCTGTAACTGTTGAGCTAACTAATTGGTTGAAAAAGTCACTATCTTCTAAGATTTCTTTGCTTGGTGCATTAAACGAGTTTAAAACGCTTACGCTTATGCCGTTTGTAGCTCCTGGAGTGTAGATTGTAAAGTCGGCGCTATCTTTGTATTTTGCGACTCTTGACTTATCCATATCCCAACTCTCTAAGCCTTTTTGCCAACTCGAAGCAGTTTTCTCAGCTAGTTCATCAACACTTAAACCTTTGTTTGCCGCTTCGCTTTCATCAATCCACGGCTTAAATTCTGCAGCACTTAAATTTGGAAATGCGAGAAGCAAATTTCCCATATCTCCTTTTGGATCTATAACAATGGAAGGTATGTTGTCAATCGTTGCTTCTTCAATCAAGCCAACACCAAGCCCTGTTTTTCCGCTTCCTGTCATACCGATGATTAAAGCGTGTGTTGTTAAATCTTTATTTTCGTAAAGTATAGGAGTTTTTTTATCATCTCCACCAAGGTAGAAGTATTTTAATGATTCATAAGGTTTTTGCATCTCTTTTCCTTGCAATGTTTATAAATTTAAATCCTACCAAAAAACTGTTTCATAATCGTTTAGCCTTTTACATGTAAAAAAGTATTTGTTAAATTGTGCTAACATTTGAGTATTCAACACAAAAGGAAAATGAAATGAAAAATTTTATGGAAATTATGAATTTTAGGCATGCGTGCAAGATTTTTGACGAAAATAAAAAGATTAGTGAAAAAGATTTTGAGTATATTTTAGAAGGTGCGAGACTCTCTCCTTCATCTTTTGGTTTAGAGCCTTGGCACTTTTTGGTTATAGAAAATCAAAAAATCAAAGAAGCTCTTCGCCCTTCTATATGGAACCAACCCCAAGTTACTTCAAGTTCACATTTTGTAATCATTTTAAGTAAAAAAGCTGAATTTTTTGCAAGAGGAAGCGCGTATCTTGATGAAGCTTTTAAAAGAAAAGTAAAAGATAACAAAGAGATGCTTGAAGCCGTGAAAGGTGCCTTTTTAAATTTTAGTGAAAATGAGTTAAAACCCGACCTTGTTAACTGGGCAAAAATGCAAACATATATCGCTGGTGCAAACATGATGAACGCGGCTGCAAGTATCGGCATCGACTCTTGTCCGATTGAAGGCTTTCCATACAAAGCACTACATGAGGCACTACTTAAAAATGTACCAGCATTTGATGATAAAAAATACAACATCTCTTTTTGTATAGCTTTTGGTTACAGAGTAAATGAGCAACCTGCAAAAATTAGATGGCCACTTAACAAAATAGCTACTTTTGTAAAATAGTGCTTTGCGGAATAGATGAAGCGGGACGAGGATGTCTCGCTGGCCCTTTGGTTGTAGCTGGATGTGTTCTAAAAAATGAAGTTCTTGGACTTGCCGATAGCAAAGTTTTAAGCGCCAAAAAAAGAGAAGAGTTATATCTTAAAATCACTCAAAATGCTGAGTTTAAGATATGCTCATTTTCTCACGATATAATCGATAAAAAAGGTTTGAGTATTTGCTTGAAAGAAGCTATTTTAACTATAAAAAATCACTTTAAAGATTGTGAGATTTTAATGGATGGAAACACCGCTTTTGGAGTAGCAGGAGTTCGAACTCTCATCAAAGCAGACGCTACAATAAAAGAAGTAAGTGCAGCGAGCATCTTAGCAAAAGTTACTCGCGATAGGTTCATGATAAAGATGGACAAACTCTACCCAAACTACCAATTTGCAAAGCACAAAGGCTATGGTTCATCTTTACATGTAAACTGCATAAAAGAGTTTGGTGCAAGCCCAATACAACGCTTATCTTTTAAGATAAAATCTCTCTCACAACCTAGTTTGTTTTAAACTTCTTTTTACACAATTTCAAAAAACATTTTTAAAGCAAGTCCCAAAGAGACAAATCCAAAAATTCTTTTGATTAAAATAACTGGCAAAGTATAAACAAGTTTTACTCCAAATGGAGCTGCTAAAAAGCTGGCAATCGAGATGATAAAAACTGCGGGCAGATACAAATATCCAAAAGTGTAGTCAATATTTTCTAAGTTTGTGTCTTTTAAGCCATTTAATATATAGCCAAAAGTTCCAACCGTAGTTATAAAAAAACCAACCGCCGAAGATGTTCCGATAGCTTTTTTGATGTCTATATTTTGCCACATCAAAAATGGAACCATGAGTATTCCACCACCAACTGAAATCAATCCAGAAACTGTTCCAATAGCGTAAGAACAGATGAAAATCACAGGTTTTGGTAACGCTTCTTTTGATAACTCCACTCTCTTTTTGGTAAACATAGAGTACGAGCCATAACTCATGAAGGCTATAAGCAAGATGGAGAGATATATGGGATTTATCTTTGTGGCTAAAAATGTTGAGAAAAACACTCCAAGCACGGCGCCAAAAATCATAACCTTTGCAATACTATAAACTATCCCGCCTCTTTTTCTTTGAGCAAGCATACTTGAAAACATCGTAAAAGCCGTGATAGCCATAACGGTGCCAAGGGAAAGATAAAAAGATGTATCTTGTGAAATACCTTTTCGTATAAAATATATTGTAAATATAGGAAGTATAAATGAAGCACCGCCAGTTCCTAAAAGTCCTGCTAAAAATCCAGCGACAATACCAAGTAGGAAAAATATACAAGCAAGTTCTATAGTTAATTCCAAAAGTAGCTCCAAGAAGATTTTCAAAATTATAAGTAAAAATCTGCTTTATTACAAGAACCAAAATATAGATATTTTTTTTAGATTCTGTTTTGAGAAGTTTTGCAAAGAGTTTTTACATGTAAAGCAAAATAACCAAGCAAAGAAAGGTTTACATGTAAAGAGATTTCTTTACATGTAAACTATAAAATCATTAAACCAATTAAAGAGGGTAAGGTTCTTAAACCTTACCCTCTGCTTTTAGTTTTTTATACCATGAACTATGAAGTATTGCTACTTCTTCTTCTTCTTTGTATCCTGTTATCATTGAGTGTAT
>JBKECC010000089.1:0-3790 GCA_047974135.1 Campylobacteraceae bacterium
TTCTGCAACATATTGTGGAATTGAGTTGATTCTTGCTTCAACTAAATCTTTAGGAGCTGCCATCTCTGGTCCTGCTTGAATTGGGCCTTGTGCTTGGTCAGCTAAGTGTGGACTTCTTCCATCCCAAAATTGAACTTGGTTAAAAACAGAGTTGTAAACAGTTGGTGAGTTTAAGTGACTTGGATTTTTTGTCCACTTATGACCGATAGCAGCATCAACCCCATCAACCCCGCCTAAAGCTAAGTTGTGACAGGTATTACAGCTTATAATGCCACTTTTTGAGAGTCTTGGATCAAAATACAGTTTTTTGCCAAGCTCAACTTTTGCATCAGTGATAGGATCATTTTTATCATTTATGAACTCCAATAACTGTGCGTAACTTTGTGGAATTGCCTCAAGTCCAGAGCCAATTGCTTCATCTCTTAGAGGATTAGCAAAAATTGTTGAAGCGGTTATGGCTGAAACCAAAACGACAGTAGAAAACAAACGCATTTTATCTCCTTGTAAAAAAATATAACAAATAATATTTATCGTAAGCTTAGAAATATCTAATAAAAATTATTTTAATAAAGTTAGTATTTATATCTGTTTCTTTTTGAAACATTAAATAAATTATTTAGTAATTAAATTTAATAAAACAAATTTAACCAATTTTTTAGTAATTAAGTAGCGATTTGATAAGATATCACTTTTAAAATGGAGAAATGATGAGCCAGTATATACTTAAGATAGATTGTCAAGATGAAAAAGGGTTGATTTATAGAGTTGCAGATGTTGTGTTCAAATACAGATTAAATATAGTTAAAAATGATGAGTATGTTGATCATGAATTTAACAAGTTTTTTATGAGAGCAGAACTTAGTGGAAATTTTAAGCCTGATGAGTTAACCGGAACACTAGAAGCTATTTTGCCTGATGGGGCAAATATATCAGTTGTGCAAAAAAAGAAAAAAGATATCATCGTGATGGCAACAAAAGAGTCTCATGTGCTTGGAGATATTTTGCTAAAAGACCACAGCAACGAGCTTAATGCAAATATTTTAGCGGTTATCTCAAACTATGAAGATTTGAGAGATTTAACTTCAAAGTTTAACATTCCTTTTCATTTTATATCCCATGATGGTTTATCTCGTGATGCACATGAACAAGAGATATTAAAACTTTTAGCAACTTATAAACTTGATTTTATAGTTTTGGCAAAATACATGAGAATCCTCTCGCCAAATTTTGTAAAAAATTACAGTGAAAAGATTATAAATATTCATCACTCATTTTTACCTGCATTTATCGGTGCAAACCCTTACAAGCAAGCGTACTTAAGAGGCGTAAAAATCATAGGAGCGACTGCTCATTTTGTAAATGATAACCTTGATGAAGGGCCAATCATCGCTCAAGATGTTATAAGAGTAAATCACGAATTTTCATGGCAAGATATGCAGAAAGCCGGACGAAATGTTGAAAAAGTTGTACTCTCAAATGCTCTTGATTTAGTATTTGAAGATAGAATATTTATAAATTCAAACAAAACTATCATTTTTTAATGTTTAATGTAGTTTTAGTGCATCCGCAAATCCCGCAAAATACGGGAAGTATTGGAAGAATTTGTGTAAATACAAACTGCTCTTTGCACTTAGTTAAACCTATGTGTTTTGAGCTTGATGATAAGATGATTAAACGAGCCGGGCTTGATTATTGGCCACTTTTGGATTTACATGTATATGAGAGTTTGGATAAGTTTTTAGAGTTACACGTAAAGAATATTGAAAGATTCTTTTTTGCAACTACAAAAAGTAAAAAACCTTATTTTGAAGCGGAGTTCAAAGTAGGGGATTATCTCTTTTTTGGAGGAGAATCAACGGGACTTCCTATGGAGTTTATGCAAAAAAAGTTTGAAAATGCTCTTTGCATTCCGATGGGAAAAAATGGAAGAAGTTTAAATCAATCCGTTGCAGTTGGCATCGTTTTATATGACGCGATAAGACAAAATTTTAAGGAGTTTTAAGATGAGTAACATTAGCGCAAAATGGGCACTTATAACAGGAGCAAGTGCTGGTATTGGCAAGGCAATAGCTATAAGATTAGCAAAAGATGGTTGCAACCTAATCATAACAGCAAGAAGAAAAGAGAAGCTTCAAGAGTTAAAAGAGAGTATCAAGAAAAATTATAATGTAAAAGTTTTAGTTATAGAGCTTGATGTAAAATCAAACGATAGCGTTTTAAAAATGCAAAGAGAGTTAGAGCGAGAAGCGATTGTTCCAAATTTTCTTATAAATAATGCAGGACTTGCCATGGGTCTTGATCCAATCCAAAGCGGCGAGATTTATCGCTGGGAAGCTATGATAGATACAAACTTAAAGGGGCTTTTATATGTAACTCGTGCGATTTTACCAAAAATGGTAGAGCGTGGCGATGGTCATGTTATAAATATCGGCTCAACTGCTGGTTGGCAAACATACCCTGGTGGAAATGTGTATAACGCTACAAAGTTTGGTGTAAGAGCACTAAGCGATGCTATGAGTCTTGATTTGGTAAATACTGATGTAAAGGTAAGTTGTGTGGCACCTGGAAGTTGCGAGACAGATTTTACTCTCGTTCGTTTTGAAGGAGATAAGGCAAGATCTGATGCGCTTTATGGTTCTTACAAATCTTTAGAGCCTGAAGATATCGCAGATATGATAGCATATATATTAAATGCTCCAAAACATGTAAACATTCCTTATGTTAGAATCATGGCAACTTCTCAAAGAAACTCATACGTTATAAGAAAGAATACAAAATAGAACAAGAGATAATCATACTTGGATGTGGGGCTTCTGGCTTGATGCTTGGAGCCCACTTAAATAAAAAAGCGCTATTTATCGAACATAACTCTTTTGGTGGGGCCAAAGTAAAGGCAAGTGGTGGCGCAAAATGTAACGTTACAAATGAAAGAGTTTCATCAAAAAATTATTTAGGCGATGAAAGTTTTACAAGTTTTGCTCTCAAAAATTTCTCCAACAAAGACACGCTAAATTTTCTAGAAAATTACGGCATTTACCCAAATATAAGAACTTTAGGGCAATACTTTTGTAACTCTTCAAAAGATGTACTAAATGCGTTAAATAAAGCAAATAGAAAACACGAATTTTTATTTAGTACTAAGATAGAGAGTATTTCATATAAAAATGAGAAATTTCTCTTAAAATCACATGATAAAACTTTTACATGTAAGAAACTAATCGTTGCAAGTGGAGGAGTAAGTTTTGCAACTCTTGGTGCAACGGATATTGGTTATAAAATAGCAGAACATTTTGGACATGAGATAAAAGCACCAACTCCAGCTCTTGTTGGATTAACTTTGCAAAAAGAGCAGTTTTGGATGAAAGAGCTCAGTGGTATCGCATTTTTAGTTGAAGTCAAAATCAAAGATTTTGTATACAGGGAAAATCTACTCTTTTCACATAAAGGTATAAGCGGACCAGTTGTTTTAAACACTTCTTTGAGATTTGATAAAGGAAGCTTTGAAGTTGACTTTTTGCCTGAGTTTACTTTTAATGAAAAGATGTGGAATGACAAAAAACAATTAACCTATGTGTTACCACTTCCAAAGAGATTTATCAAGGCTTTTTTAGACTCTCATAACTTAATCGATAAACCCTTAAAAAATTACACTAATGAAGAAAAAAAGAAAATTATTTCGTTAAAAAATTATATAATGTCGCCTTCTGGCACCTTTGGTTTAAGAAGGGCAGAAGTAACAAAAGGTGGCGTTAAAACAAGTGATATAAACGAACAAACATTTGAAAGCAAG
>JBKECC010000047.1:0-8701 GCA_047974135.1 Campylobacteraceae bacterium
GTACAACTCTTTGAGCTTTTATAAACATTACTTTTGGTTGCAACAATAGTTTGACAACTACCTTGTGTTGCATTTAGTTTTTTACTTCCCATTTTTTTTGCATCTCCTTGTTTTAGGTAAAGTTAAACTTGGCAATAATTTCTTATATATTTATTGCCAAGTAAGGTTGTCACTAGTATAAAAATTATGACTTTTTATTTAAAAATTTCAGCACTTTCTACTTTAGCCAAAAACTCATCAACAAGTTTTGGTGCAAAACCAACATAAGTAGTTGCATCCATAAGTTCATCAACTTGTTTTTCATTTAATACTTTTGTTACTCTTGCATCACTAAGAAGTATCTCTTTAAAGCTCATTTTTGCTTCGATACCTTTCATAGCATTTTCATAAACTATCTCATGAGCGTGTTGTTTTCCGTAAATATCACTCAGAGCAAACATTACTCTCTCAGCTAAAACGTATCCGCCTAGAGTGTTAACGTTTTTAAGCATTTTATCTTCTTTAACTTCTAAGTCTTCTAGTACAAATTTCATATTTGCAAGTACAACAGAGAGCATTAAAAAGATTTCAGGTAAGAGTTTCCACTCCATCTTCCAAACTTGGCCATCTCTTTCATGTTCATGTTTTTCTATATCACTTAAAATAGCTAGATTTGCTTTTAGAGTATTGCTAACTGTTACAGCATTTTCGCTAACAGCAGGATTTCTCTTATGTGGCATTGTTGAACTTCCAACTTGTCCTTTGCCAAATGGTTCTGCTAATTCATCTATCTCGTTGTGTACTAAGATAAGTATTTGGTGAGCAATTTTGTTGAATGTTGCGTTGATGTTGCCAAGCACATATCCAAGCTCAATAAATCTATCTCTTGCTGGTTGCCAAGATATGTCAGGTACTGCAAGACCTAAACTCTCAACTGTTAATTTTTCTACTTCATTTGATTGTTCACTTAAACTTGCTTTTGTACCAACAGCTCCAACAATCAAACCAACATAAAGTCTTTTTTCAAGCTCAATAATTCTGTCATAATGACGAGAAATTTCGCTTAGCCAAATTGCAACTTTGTGTCCAAAAGTAATAGGCAAGGCTTGAAGAGAAAGTGTTCTTCCCATCATAGTAGTATTTTTATGTTGTTTTGACAATTTTTTTAAAGCTTTTGCTATAGATTTTAACTCTTGCTTTACAATTTGCATACCTTCTTTAAATTGCAACACAAGTCCAGTATCTATAATGTCTTGAGTTGTAACACCAAAATGTACAAATTCTCCAAGTCCATTTTCGCATGCTTTTTCCAATCCTCTGATAGTTGGAACAAGAGGATGTTTTGTTTTTTTGTATTCGTTAAAGATAAAGTCCATATCTAAGAATCTATAAAAAGATTTTTTAGTTATCTCTTCTGCTGCTTTTTGTGGGATAATGCCAAGTTTTGCTTGAGCATTTGCCAAAGCTGCTTCAACATCAAGCCATTTTTGGATACGGTTTTCTTCATCGAAAACATTTCTCATATCTTTTGTGCTCCATGAGTCTTGCAAAAGTCTCATATCAAATACACTAACACCTGTCATTTTTTATCCTACCTTTATCATTTTAAATGCATTTTCTAAATCATTTATTAAATCATTTGCATCTTCAAGACCTATGTGAAATCTAACAAATGGTCCACGTTTGCTCCAATCTGTTGCAGTTCTTGGAGGTGTTGTAACAGTTGCTAAACTCTCATATCCACCCCAACTTGCTCCGATTGAAAAAAGTTTTAAATTATCTACAAATCTAATTACTTCATCTTTTGATATAGCTTTATCAAACTCGATAGTTACCATACCATTTGCACCTTTATGGTCACGAACAAAGATATCGTGATTTGGATGCGTTTTTAGTTTTGGATAGAAGATAGTTTTCACTTCTTTTTTAGTTTGTAAATATTTAACCACTTCATCTGCTGATTTTTCATGAGCTTTTAATCTTACATCAAGAGTTCTCATGCCGCGAAGTACAAGATAAGCATCATCAGGACTTGATGTATATCCTAAAGCTTCTGGAAGGGCATCAAAGTTTTTCCACTCTTTCTCATTTACTACAACAATGCCCATTGTTACATCAGAATGCCCACTTAAATACTTTGTAGCAGCAATAACTGATATATCAACACCAAGTTTTAGAGGATTTAAAAAATACCCACTTGAGTATGTGCTGTCAATTGCAACAGGAATGTTATGTGCATGAGCTATTTTGCAAAGCTTTGGTAAATCTATGATTTCATAAAGAATTGACCCTGGGCTCTCGCACAAAATAAGTTTAGTGTTTGGTTTTATTTTCTCTTCCACATCACTTGCATCTGCTTTTAAGAAATCAACTTCAACACCCATTTTTTTCAAAAATAGATCATTTATAGTTCTAACAGGCCCATAAATAGCATCTGTAACTAAAAAGTGAGCATCTTTAGTTGCATAGTTCAAAAGAACCATAGCTAAAGCTGCAAGTCCTGTTGGGAAAAGCCCAGCTCTGTAACCACCTTCTAATTCGCAGATAAGTTTTTCAAGTTCAAAGTTTGTAGTTGTTCCTCTTGCTCCATAGCTTAAAACACGTTTTGTTTTTCTATCTTCTCTGCATTTTTGCCAAGCTTCATGGTTCTTAAAAAGTACGGTCGAAGCTCTCATGACCGGTGGATTCACCGGTCTTACATCTTGATTTTCATCTCCTCTTCCACAATGAATAAGTTTTGTTTTGTCTTGCATTTATTACCCTTTCTTTATAAATATATGTAAGTCATTATAAGGTTAACAATTCCAGCTACAAGCATTGGAATTGCAGTTCTTTTTACAACTTGAAGTGGACTTACTTTTGCAATTGCCGAGATTGCTAAAATGGCTGGCGCAATCGGACTCACGCACCTACCAAAACCTGTCATAATTTGTATTGGAGCTATCATGGTTATAGTTTCAACTCCAAAAGATTTTGCGATATCTGGTATTAGTGGAGAAAAACTGAAAAATGCTGCGTTTCCTGAACCCATTAAAAATGCACAAACAGCAAGCAAGATAGAAACAGCAATAATGATAGCCATAACACCAAAACCTGCATTTTTACAAAATTCAAGTAGGGTATCAACAAATCCAACAGATAATAATCCTGAAGCAAAGATTTGACCACAAACGATCAAGCTTACTGTGATAACAAATAAATGCCCCATACCTTTAAAGAATACCATGATTGAATTTAGCGCATCAATAACACTTCTATAACGTATAATCTCAAATATAATCGCTATAAAAGTTGATATCATCATAGCAACTGGTACGTTCATTTTTAAAGCAGTTGGAGCTGCAGCTTTTACTGCTTCTGGTGTTGTGAAATTAAACAAAATCAAGATACTATCAAGAACGCTACTAAATCCTAAAATCAAAACAAGAGGTATTATAGGTAGGATAGCATAGATTTTTGGTGGCTTTTTAAGATTGCCCTCTTTTTCATTTGCAGCGTCTAACTCTTTTTCAATCTCATCTTGATTGAAAACAAATTTATCTCTTTTATCAAAAAATTTATTTGAAAAATATAGAGCTACTGCAACTGCAAATATTATAGGTATTGTTATAGGAAGTTGATAATTTACAAAGTAAACAGCAGGGTCAATTTTTGCTATATTTGATGCCATGATAACATTTCCACTTCCTGGTCCATGGTCTATATATTGACAAATACCAATGATAGAAAGCGCTGAAAGTTTTGAAACGCCTGTTCTAATTAAAAGAGGATACATAGTAACCATTAAAAGAAGGGCTAGTCCAGCATGTGAAGGTATAAAAAGAACCATTATTTGTATAATCAAATATGAAATTATAAGTAAAACATACGGAGATTTTACAGCTTTTAGTGGTCTTTCAAAAACTTTAAAAAGCGAGTAACTTGCACCAACGTGATCCATATAGGCAGAAAAACCAGCTATACACATCAAAGTAAGTCCAAGACCTGCTAGGGTTGATGACATTTTTTGATTTACAACTTGAAAAATATCAAAAAGTCCAAAATTCAATGAACCTTTTTCTAAAATTGGAGGAAATCCAAAAATGATGGCAAGACTTAAAAGTATTAAACCACTTAAAAGTAGTGCCATATGAGCGTTTACTTTCTTTATAAGCATATATACAAGTAGTATAATTGAACCAAATGCGAAACTGAGTCCTAACATAAACTATCCTTTCGAAGCAATAACTTCTATCTCAACATTTGCTCCTAGAGGTAAATTTTTTACTCCTATAACCGATCTCGCAGGATACGGCGGACTAAAAAACTTTGAGTAAACCTCATTCATTGGTGCAAAATGTGCAATATCAGATAAAAACACTGTAGTTTTTACCACATCATCTAAACTAAATCCATTTTCTTCCAAAATAGCTTTAACATTTTTGAGAGATTGTTCGGTCTCTTTTGGGATGCTTTCACTTACTAACTCACCTTTTTCTGAATCAATTGGAAGTTGACCAGAGGCGTACAAAAAGCCATTTTTTATTCTAAAGATAGAATAAGGACCAATGGCTTTTGGGTATTTTTGCATTACCGCTCCTTAAATAATTTTTTTAATTTCGTGATGTAATTTTATCATTATAATAATTATTTGTCAATAAATTTTTATCAAAATAATAAATTATAATCATTTATATATATTTAACATTCGATGTGTATAATTATAGAAGTTTTAATTTTAATAAAAACCTTAAAAAGCTTGAAATTTAAGTATTCATGGGGTTTTTGTATTTGTAGTTTTTGTTAATTTTAAATTTCAAATACTTTAATTTATTAAACTTTAAATTTATACAAAAAGTTTAAGTTTACATGTAGAAAGGAGTGATTTTATGGATAATGCACAAAAAGAACAGTTTATAAGTTTGACACATTTTTTAGGACAGGTTTTAGGACCAAATCACGAAGTTGTTTTTCATGCTATAGAAGATGAAGGCTCAAGCATCGTTGCAATAGCAAATAGTCACATAAGTGGAAGAACACTAAACTCGCCACTAACTGCATTTGCGAGTAAATTAATACAAGAAAAAGCGTATCTTGATAAAGATTTTTTATGCGATTATAAAGCTTCTGTTGGAAAATCAAAAATCATAAACGGTTCAACATTTTTTATAAAAGATGATAATAAGCTAAAAGGTATTTTATGTATAAATCATGATACAACAGAGCTTAGACAGGCTGTTTCTAAGATTATAGAACTTGAAAAATTAGAAGATTTTTATAGTGCTTTTGAAGTTGGAAATTATGATGAACCAAGTGCCGATAAAATAACAGATGTAGAGACACTAAGTCACTCTATAGAAGATATTTTAAATGAAGATATCGATTTAAACTATCTTGATTCTGGTTTTGCTCTTACAACAGCAAGCAAGCAAGAGATGATTTTGAAACTTTACAAAAAAGGGATTTTCAACATAAAAGGCTCGATTCCAATAGCTGCAAAGTTTTTAAATATGTCAGAGCCAAGTGTTTATAGATATCTTCAAAAGTTAAAAAAGTAGAGCAGATTTTGAGTTTACATGTAAAGAGTTTTTACATGTAAACATAGTTTTTAAAAGTTATAGAAGTTTTTATTTTACTGAATCAATTGCTTTTTGCATTCTTTTTAACACTTCAAACAGAACAGTTCTTGATGTGCCAAAGTTTAGTCTTACAAAGCCTGCGCCACCACTTATAAAGCCTTTTCCGTCATTAAAAATCACACCATTTTTCAAAAATAGTTCATAAGGGTTTTCGCACAACTCTTTGCAATCAAGCCACGCTAGATAAGTTGCTTGCATACTAAGAAATTTTATCTTTGGATTTTTACTTACAAACTCTTTTAATATTTCAAGATTTTGAGCCAAATAAACTTTTAACTCTTTTAACCACTCATCGCCACCGCTATATGCAGCTTTTGTGGCAGTTATACCAAGTAAATTTACTCCACCATTTATATGTCCCATTGAGCTTATAAACTCTTTTCTTAGAGTTTCGTTTTTTATAACAGCAAAAGAGCTTTGAAGTCCAGCGATGTTAAAAGTTTTGCTTGGAGCCATGAGAGTGATAGTGCGGTTCGCAACTTCATCATTTAAGCTTGCTATTGGTATATGTTTTGCATTTTTGTCTATAACTAAATCGCAGTGAATTTCATCCGAGCAGATGATTAAATCATGTTTTTTTGCAATGTCAGCTATTTTTAAAAGCTCCTCTTTTGTAAAAACAGTGCCACCTGGATTGTAAGGGTTGCAGAGAAAAAAAAGTTTTGTATTTTTTGTTATAGCTTTTTCAAATTCATCAAAATCAAACATCCAACGATTGTTAAAATTATGCATTTTAACCGTTTTAACTTCTCTTTTCATGTTTTGGGCAGAAGTTACAAAGTATGGATAAATAGGCGTATTTGTTATAACACTTTCATTCTCTTTTAACATTCCACAAACTATATTCATAGAAGAGACAACGCCAGATGGGCAAACAAGCCAGTTTTTATCAATATCCCAGCCGTGCCATCTTTGTGTAAAATCTATAAAAGCTTTTTTTGTCTCATTGTCAAAATCCGTATAACCAAAAACTCCGTGTTTTACTCTTGTCTCGAGTGCGTCTATAATACATTTTGGAGATTTAAAATCCATATCTGCAACCCACATAGGTATAGCATTACCGTATTTTTTATATCTATCTATCTTTATACAATCTGTGCCGTTTCTATCTATAATTTCATCAAAAATTGACATATTTTTCCTTTTTACATGTAAAGGCGAATTTTAACATAAAATTTGGTAAAAAATTTTATACCAAATTTTAGGTTTTTACATGTAAAATGCAAAATCAGATTTGTTGGTTTGGCTTAAGGTTTAAGCATGCAGTTTTTTCAACAAAAACTTACACACTCTATACTTGCAAATCCAAAATATTTTTTGGAGATTTTTATGAAAAGAAGAACATTTTTAAAAGGCGCCACAATCGTTGGTACAGCTTTTAGTATTACACCAAACATTGTTTTTGCACAAAACAAAGTTGACGTTTTTGGGATTGGTGAAAGCAAAAGAGCATTTTCTGTTGAAAACAGCTTTGAGCTAGAATTAAACAACGAAGTTGCACAACTTTGGATTCCACTTCCATTTGACAGCTCTTACCAAAAGGTTGCAAAACTCTCATATAGTGGTGATTTTGATGAAGCTTTTATAAGCAATGACAATCCTTATAATACAAAACTTTTATATGCAAAATGGAACAAAGATAGTAAATCAAGGAAGTTAAACTTGAAATTTGATGTAGTTACGCGTTCACGTGTGGTAAATCTTACAAATGCAAATGCAAACCAAAACTACAGCGATGAAGTAAAAGAGTTTTTAAAAGGCACAGCCCATACTCCGTTAAGTCCAAAAATCAAAGAGTTAGCAGATGAAATCACAAAAGGCAAAAAAGCTCCACTTGACAAGGCAAGAGCGATATATGACTGGACAATCAAAACAATGCACAGAGATGAAAGCGTGATAGGTTGTGGCGTTGGAGATGCTACAAGAATCATAGAAGAGAAATACTTTGGTGGAAAATGCACAGATATAAGTTCTGTTTTTGTTGCACTTTTAAGAAATGCTGGTATTCCTGCACGTGAGATTTTTGGTATAAGACTTGGACAATCAAAAATATCAGATGCTTGTGGAAAAGCTGATGAAAAAGGTTTTGCAAATATAACTGGCGGACAACATTGTAGAGCTGAGTTTTTTATAACAGGAGCCGGTTGGGTAGCTGCTGATCCAGCAGATGTTACAAAGGTAAAACTTGCTGAAAAACTTGAAAATACCGATAAAAAGTGGAAAGATACTGCAGAATATCTTTTTGGAAATTGGGAGATGAATTGGATAGGTTTTAACTGGGCTAGAGACTTTGTTTTAAGTCCAAAACCAGCACAATTTCCACTAAATATGCTTGGCTACCCTTATGGCGAAATGGGTGAAGATGCACTAAATTATTACGTGCCAAAAGAGTTTAAATACACTTATACTTCACAAGAAAACAAGATTTGAAAACGATTTATGGGGCTGTAATCTCAGCCCTTATCTCATCACTTTGTTGTTTGCCAGCACTTTTATATTTGGTTTTTGGAGTTGGAGTTTTTGGAAGCTTAGCCTCACTGGATTGGCTTAGAATTCCAGCTGGAATCATCTCTTTAATATTTCTTTTTGCTTCATTTTTCTTTACATGTAAAAGTTGCGAAGTAGGGCAAAAAAGAAAACGAATTGTCGTTTGGTGTGTAGTTTTTATTTTGACTATATGTATCTTATTTTACCCAGAAATTATCTACTTTTTTACTAAGGATTAAAGAAATGAGAAGAGTTTTACTGTTTATATTTTTTGCAACTTTTTTATTTAGTAAAGAAGCCGTGATAGAAATTCCTACTATGCATTGCCCACTTTGTACAACGATAGTAAAAAAATCTATAACACAGTTAGAAGGTGTCAAGAGTGCTAAAGTAAGGCTAAATACCAAAGAAGCAACGGTTGTCTTTGATGAAAATATTGTAACAATAGACAAAATTTTAGAATCAATAAATGCAACCACTTATGAGCCAAAACTAAAATCTTTAAAATAAAATTTAATAGAAAAAAAATATCAACTTAGCTACAAATTTGACTAAATAAATCATTAAAAAAGATCAATAGAGAGAGCAATAATCAGTGTTAGAGATAAAAAAGAAGT
>JBKECC010000018.1:0-19232 GCA_047974135.1 Campylobacteraceae bacterium
GATTTATTCTCACAAGCATTTTTATGTATCTCTATGGCTTTATCTATATCTTTATCTACGCCAACACCAGAAAAATAGTGATTTGCTTTGTTGTAGCATCCAAGCATGTCGCCACCATCGCAACTTTTACCATAAAGTTCAAGAGCCTTTTTGTTGTTTACCTCTACGCCTAATCCTTGAATGTACATACCAGCTAAATCATTACAAGCAAAATAGTTGTCATAATCACAAGCTTTTTCGTAAAAATATGCAGCTTTTGTATAATCCACATTTTCTTTGTTTGTGATTCTATATCTATCTCCTAA
Organism: Campylobacteraceae bacterium; assembly: GCA_047974135.1. Classification (GTDB taxonomy): domain Bacteria; phylum Campylobacterota; class Campylobacteria; order Campylobacterales; family Campylobacteraceae; genus JAIRQK01. The sequence goes on from JBKECC010000018.1 coordinate 306, forward strand.
ATTGTAACAAGCCATAGAGTTTTTTAGCTCACAAGCTTGTTCGTATAAAGATATAGCTTTGTTTATATCTTTACCAACACCAGCTCCCCTAAAGTACATAACTCCAAGATTATTGCAGCCATCGGCCAAGTTTGCATCACAAGCTTTTTCGTAAAGTTTTATTGCCTCTTTGTAGTTTTGTTCTTTTAAAAAGTAGACATCTCCTAACTTTACACAAAACGATAAATCTTTGTTTTCACATAAATCAATCAACTCTTTAGTTGAGTAACTAGTATAGTTTTGTCCAAAACAAAATCCAAGAAAAACATAAATCATTAATACAATCTTTTTCATCTAAAACTCCTTTTTGTATGTAAAGCTTTTACATGTAACGACAACTATCCTTGTAACCAAGGTTGCAACTCTTTTTAAAATATTTTTTTGCCTCAATTTTACTCTTTTTAACACCTTTTCCGCTTTGGTAAAGAACTGCTATATTGTGACAAGAGATATTATAGTTTTTATCACAGGCTTTGCTGTATAGCTCATAAGACTTTTTAAAATCTTTTTTTACTCCATCACCATCTTCATACAAAATAGCCAGATTGTGACAAGATGGATTGATGCCAGCATCGCAACTGCTTGTATATAGAGCAACCGCCTTTTTTATATCGTGAACTTTTTTATATGCCATATCATACATGTAACCAAGATTTCCACAACCAATAGCCTCACCGATATCGCAAGATTTTTGAAACAGTTCAAAAGCTTTTTGTTTATCAACCCCAAGTATTTTTTTGCCTTCAAGATAAAACATTCCAAGATTGTTACAAGCAAATCCTTCGTTTTCATCACAAGCAAACTCGTAAAGTTCTATGGATTTTTTATAATCTTGTTTAACGCCAAAACCTTTGTCATACATATAGCCAAGATTGTAGCACCCAAGTGGCAAGCCATTATCACAAGAAAGCTCGTAAAGTTTAACTGCTTTTTGTTGATCTTGCAGTACACCTTTTCCAATTCTATACATGTAACCTAAGCTATTGCAACCATGAGTTTTCTCTAAATCACATGATTTTTCAAAGAGAAAAACGGCTTGTTTGCTATCTTCTTTTACGCCATCGCCGTCTCTATATAAAAGCCCAAGATTATTGCAAGCACGAGCATTTTGTAAATCACAAGATTTTTTATAAAACTGTGATGCTTTTGTAAAATCCTGCATTTGACCATCACCATTTGCATAGATAAGACCAAGGCTAAAACAAGATTTTGAATTGTTTGCTTCACACTCTTTTGTAAATGCGCCTACATCATATTTGCCAAAGCAAAAACCAAAGAAAACAATCAACAATAAAACTATCCTTTTCATACAAACCTCTTTTTGTAAAAAATTAAACTAATTTGGGAAATTTACTATAAGCTCTTTTACTCCATTTATGACAAATTGTGTTCCCATACAAACAAGCAAAAAGCCCATCACTCTTGAAATAGCCTCAATACCATTTTTACCAACAACTTTCATGATACCATCAGCACTTCTTAAAGATATCCACAAAATAAGAGAGATGATTAAGGGAAGTAAGATAGAAGAGACGTAAATAATCCACATAGGATAATTAACACCGCTACTATTTATAGTTGAAGCCATGCTGATAATCATCGCAATAGTCCCAGGTCCAGCAGTGCTAGGCATAGCAAGAGGAACAAAGGCAATGTCATCAGGCTCTTCATCGCTTGTATCATCTTTTTTAGATTTTTTGGTAGGGAAAAGCATCCTAAAACCTATAAAAGCTACAATAAGTCCACCAGCTATTCTAAGCCCAGGTATAGAAATACCAAAAGTTTTCATGACAAATTGTCCAAAATAAAATGAGATAACCATGATAAAAAACACATAAATAGCTGTTAGTTTTGCCTGTCTATTTTTGTAACTTAGTGGCATATTTGGAGTTAGAGCCAAAAACAGAGCAACCGTTGTAAGTGGATTTGTTAGAGGTATAAATAAAACCAAACCAAGAGAGAGTGCTTGAAGAAGTTCAACCATAAAATAGCCTTTTTTGCCTCTAATTATAACAGATAAAGAGGAGTATTGTTAACTTTTGATTTAGCGCAATTTTTGTAAAATCTATACTTATTTTAAAAATTAAGGCAAATTAGTTAAATGGTTAGAAACTCTATAGCAATGGCACTTTTAGTTATTGTGGTTCTATCGCTTCTTAATATTTACACATTTTTTGGATTCCTTTATGATGTGAGCCTTTTGAAAAAATACTGGATTGTAACTGCATCACTTATGGCTCTTATGACGTTTTTTGAGCTTGCTTATTTTGCTATTTTTAGAAATATACATGTAAAAAGAAGCGTTGTTATCTTTCTGTCATCTTTAGTTGGAGTTAGCTTTATACTTTTTAGCATGGCGATAACTTACGATATCACAAAGTTCATCATCACGCTTTTTACTCAAAATATGGATATTTTGCTTAGCCTTGATTTTATTTTCGTGATTGTAACTATCATATATATCGTATTTGGCTTTGTTTACGGAGCAATGCCGCCAAATATAAATATTCAAAATATACGTGTTAAAAATTTAAAAAAACCACTAAATATCATTCATTTAAGTGATTTACATGTAGGAAAAATCATAAGACGAGATTTTGTGCAAAATGTGGTAAATAAAACAAATGCGCTAAATCCAGACATCGTTGCTATCACTGGCGATTTAGTTGATTTAGAAGTTGATGAGGTTAAGCATTATTTAGAGCCATTAAGAGAGTTAAAAACAAAGTTTGGCGTGTACTATGTTTTGGGAAATCATGAGTATTTTCATGGCGCAAAAGAGATTGTAACATATTTGAAAACTCTTGATATTATAGTTTTAGAAAATGAAAATGTTGAGATAAATAAAACTGTAAATTTGATAGGTTTAAACGACCTTTTTGGAAACACGGTTGGGATTTTAAAGCCAGATATACAAAAAGCATTCAGTGACATAAACCCAAACTTGCCAAATATACTTTTGGCTCATCAGCCAAAACAACTTCGTTTTATACCTGATGAGTTTAGGGTAGATTTGATGTTAAGCGGACACACTCATGGTGGGCAAATTTTCCCGTTCAATCTACTTGTTATGCTTGATCAGCCATACGTTAAAGGGTTTCATGTGTATAAAAACAAAATCCCTATATTTATCTCAAATGGAACTGGTTGCTGGGGACCGCCTATAAGATTTTTAGCTTCAAGCGAAATAGTTAAGGTTAATCTTGTACAATGATTTTTTATTTTTACATGTAAAGGTTTAAATGCTCTCTTTTAGTATTATCGCGTCCATTGTTATGCTTGTTATAAACACTTTTACTTTTGTATGTTTTTTGTCTCGCTTAGAGTTTTTGAAAAAATACAAATGGATAGTTGCGGTACTTTTACTCATCATAACCGTGCTTGAAGCAGTGTACTTTAACTCTTTAAGACGAAGTTTAGATAGTGCAGCAGCTATACAAATCCTAGCTTCTTTGGTTGGTGTATCGTTTTTACTCTTTGTCTCATCGCTTTTTTATCTTGTTTTTAGAATCCCGCTTGAAGTTATAAAATTTGATGAAACAAGAAGAAAAGCACTAAAAAATATACTTGATATAACTATCTTTATAGCTGCCATCTCTTGGATAGCAAAAGCATTTGTTGGAGGATTTTCAAAGCCAATAACAAGAAGCGTGGAAGTAAATATAAAGAACTTAAAAAAACCGTTATCGATAGCACAAATGACAGATGTTCATATAGGTAAAGTTTTAGGATATAACTTTATGAGGGAGTGCGTTGATATAACAAACGCTCTTAATGCTGACATTATCGTTATAACTGGAGATTTAGTTGATTTACCAGTAGAGCAAGCAAGAAAAAGTTTAGAGCCATTAAAAGATTTAAAAGCAAAATATGGCGTTTTTTATGTTTCAGGAAACCATGAATATTTTCATGGAGTAAGACTTATAAACAATCACTTAAGAACGCTTGGAATCACTGTTTTAGAAAACGATAGCGTGGAGATTAATGGGCTTATAAATATAGCTGGTATCAACGATTTAGCAGGAAAAAGATTTGGCGTAATGCCCCCAGATGTAAACGCAGCTTTAAAAAATACAAACAAAAACCTTCCAACTATTCTTCTTTCTCATCAACCAAAGGTTGTAAACTCTTTGCGTGGAGATGAAAAGATAGATTTAATATTAAGCGGACACACTCACGGAGGACAGATTTTCCCATTTGGACTTTTGGTTCTTTTGGAACAACCTTATCTTTATGGGCTTTACCAACACAATGAAAAAACGCAAATATTTGTAAGTTCGGGAACTGGTTACTGGGGTCCACCACTTAGATTTTTAGCACCAAGCGAAATAGTAAAATTAGAATTAAAAGGCGTATGACATGAACCACATCACAAACGTAATTTCAAGGATTTTTAGTGTAGTTGCAAATGCAAAATTTCCAAAAGGCATACAAGAGTTTATCAACAAAACCTACGTTAAAAAGTTTAACATCGATATGAGCGAGTTTGATATCCCAGAAAATTATGAAACGTTAAATGGTCTTTTTACAAGAAGTTTTAAAAAAGAGAGATATGTAAATGCTGATAACAGCACACTTGTCTCTTTGTGTGATTCTTGGATAAGTGAATGTGGAAAAATTGTTGCAAATGATTTGATAGCTTTGCAGATAAAGGGGTTTTACTACTCAGTAGATTCGCTTCTTGGGGACTTTGCCCAAAAAGAAGAGAAGGCAAAACTTCAAGATGGAGTTTTTGCAAATCTTTATCTCTCCCCAGCTGATTATCATCACTATCATGCACCTTGTGATATGAAAATCATCAAAGCTTGGCACATTCCGGGCAAACTTTACCCTGTAAATCTAAAATGGCTAAACAAAAAAGCCTCTTTGTTTGTAGAAAACGAGAGAGTTATTTTGGAGTGTGAAACAGCAAATAATGCGAAGATATTTTTAGTTTTTGTAGGTGCTCTTAATGTTGGAAAAATGAAGTTTTTATTTGATGATAAGTTAAATACAAATATAAAAGATACAACACCAACACTTTATAATTATGAAAGTTTATATGTAAAAAAAGGTGAAGAACTTGGCTACTTTGAAATGGGCTCAACAGTTCTATTTTTTGGTGAAAAAGATAAGTTTGAACTTGTTGCAAAACAAGGAGCTAAGATAAAATTTGGTGAAGTCTTAGCAAAAGAGATTTAAATTTTTACATGTAAATCAATTTTTATACAAATAAACTTGTTAAAACCTTTTAAATCTCGCCAAGAGGTAAGCGCAAAAGTCCACTTAATGCGTGGATAGTTTCTAACTCTTTAGTTGAGACGATATCGTCTATCTTTATGCATGATATTGACATCTCTAAAATTTGCTTTCTAACAACAACGGTACATCTACTAAACTCATAAATAGCATTTTCTAAAAGAGATGTTGTAAGGTTTTCAAACGGAATGTATTTTAGTGATGGAAGATTGTGTTTTGTTTTAGTGCTATCAAAAATACTTTGTGCTATCTCGTTATCTTTGTAAGTGCCACAAGAGAGTGCAGAGAGAAATAGTTCAACTTCAAACTTTACAGAGTTTATGTGAGAGTGTACCTCTTTTGGAAGTTTTGTAATTTCGAAGTGCAAATCAAGTACGTAAATGACAAGGTATTTTAAATTCCACTCGAACCAAGATATGTGATTGTCGGCGTTTATGAGACTGTTTAGTGTTTCTCTAAAAATCTTGTATTGATTTAAGGAGAGAAGTTTAAGTGCTGGCATTGAGAGTGTTATAACCCTTAAGTAATCTTCTCTTTTTAGTAAACTAAACTCTTTTGTTACAACATTAAAATTAGAGTTTAGAGTATTTACATGTAAAGAGTTTTCATAGTTTTTCAATATAGTCGCAATTTGTGTGTTTTTGATACTCTCGTTTTTGTCTAAAAGCATAGCAAAGATTAGAAACTGTGCTTCTAGAGGATTTGCTGTCATCTCTTTTATGTTCAAAGAAATTCTTGCTATATCATCTCTTGCTTCATCGATTTGTTTTGGCGAAACAGTTCCAATGTTGTTTAGCGCATCAAGAACAGCAACTGTTGTGATAGTTTTTACTATTTTCTCTTTTTTTGCTTCATCTTTTTTCTTTTTTGCATCCGTTGTAGCTTTTTTTAAGTATGCCTCGTAATCTCCATCCCAACTTGGATCAAGAGCCTTTATCCGTTTTTCAAGAGGTGGATGGGTTGAAAGAGAAAAAAAGTGTTTTACACCATCACTAAAGTAGAGATGACTAAACTCTGAAGATGAGTTTGCCTTTAAGACTGAACCGTAAGCTCCTATCTTTTTTAAGGCTCCTGCAATACCTTCTGCGTGTCTTGTAAACTGTACAGCACTTGAATCTGCCAAATACTCTCTTTGGCGATTTATGGCTGCTTTTATGACATTTCCAAAAAATACACCAACAAGCCCTAATATATAAAGTGCTAAACCAACAGCTAGAATTATGATAATCCCACCACTGTTTTTATTGTTACTTGTGCGAACACGCGAAGATGATTTTACTATTTGAGCACCAATGATACTTATAAACAAAATACCATTTAAAATACCGATAGTTTTTATATTTAACTTCATATCCCCATTAAATATATGGCTAAACTCATGAGCTATAACACCTTGAAGTTCTGCTCTGTTTAATTTTGCAACCGCTCCTCTTGTGATGCCAATCACAGCATTTTCGTAAGTGTTACCAGCAGCAAAAGCGTTTATGCCCTCATCTTCAAGCATGTAAACAGGAGGAGTTGGAACACCAGAAGCTATTGCAATTTCCTCAACTACATTTAGTAAAATAGTCTCGTTTATATCAGCACCTTCTTTATTTACAAGTCTTCCACCAAGCTCTTCAGCAACTACTCTTCCACCTGCGTTTAACTGAAAAATCTTAACAACACTTCCACATAAAACAACAAGTAAAACAGCTAAAAGAGTGATAAGTATAGTATCTAAAGATGAGTTTTGAAAAACAAATATAGGTGAAAACGAGATAACATTGTAGTTTAAAAAAAGAAAAAGAACATTTAAAACATAAACAACGGCAATTGTTACACAAAAAAGAGCAACGATAAAAAGCAACACTAGTTTCGTGGTGTTTTTCTTTGCTCTCTCTTGTTGCTCAAAAAAGTTCATTTTGCGTTAAAAACTCACTTTTGGTGCATCTTGAATGGCAGCAGAGTCTGCAAACTCTAAAAGAGTAGCATCGTTGCCGTGACCAAACATGCCTGCTACTATGTTTTGCGGGAAAGATTGTTTATAGGTGTTGTAAGTCATAACTGAATCATTGTATGCTTGTCTTGCGAAAGAGACTTTGTTTTCTGTTGTTGTTATCTCTTCGTGAAGTTTTATCATATTTTCACTCGCCTTTAACTCTGGATACGCTTCAACTACAACATTTAATCTATTTAGCGCTCCTGCTAATCCTTGCTCAGCACTTGCTAGCGCTTTTATGGCGTTTGGATCTGCTGGATTGTTGTGTGCATTACTTAGGCTTTGAGATGCTGCATTTCTTGCTTTTACAACAGCATCAAGGGTTTCTCTCTCGTGACTTAGATACGCTTTTGCAGTTTCTACAAGATTTGGGATTAAATCATATCTTCTTTTTAATTGCACTTCGATTTGTGAAAAAGCATTTAAGTATCTGTTTTTCAGTGCAACAAGTTGGTTGTAGATGCTAACAAAAAATACAACAACTAAGGCTAAAATCACCAATACGACAATTACGGTAGTTCCCATAACTTTCCTTTTGTATAAATTTTAGATTAATTATATAATAAATTCACCAAAAAGAGTTTACATGTAAAGACAATAAGTTTAAAGTATAAATATATTGTAATATAAAAATATATATAATGAAAGCACTGTTTTTTGGGATTGGAAAATTAAGGATTATTTAATATTGATAACAATTATTAAGTTTCATTTCGCTATCATTTTGCAAAAATTTTACAGAGGAATTTAGATGGAGATTATCAAAGCATATATGGATGCTGCAATTTTTGGTGTTTTGGGTTTTATGAGTGTGTTGGCTCTTGCTTACACGATAGAGAGAGTTATATTTTATAGAAAGTGTAATGTTGCTGATTACAAAGATATAAATGATCTTGAGACAGATTTAACAAAAAATCTTACAACCCTTTCCATTATTGGCTCAAATGCTCCTTATGTTGGACTTTTAGGAACTGTTGTTGGTGTTATGGTTACTTTTTATGATATGGGAAGTGGCGGTGGAATCGATACAGACGTTATACTTGTTGGTCTCTCTTTGGCATTAAAAGCAACAGCGCTTGGACTTTTGGTTGCTATACCAACGCTTGTTTCATACAATGCTTGTCTTAGAAAAGTAGATGTTGGCATCTCAAAATGGAAGGCGGTAAATAATGCGTCTTAAAAGAACGGACGGGATGAATGTTGTTCCGTTCATTGACGTTATGCTTGTTCTTTTAGCGATCGTATTGACCATTTCAACATTTATAGCCCAAGGAAAGATAAAGATAGATCTCCCAACTGCAACAACAAATGAGCAGCAAAAAGATAGAAAAGATCCATTTGAGATAACTATAGACAAAGACAATATTTTATACATTAAAGAAGAGGTGGTAACTCTTGAAGTGTTAAAAGATAGACTAGCAAGTGTTGGAAACAAGGATGAAGTTTTTGTATATGGCGATTCTAAGAGTAATTTTGGAAGTTTTATAGATGTGGTTGACTTACTAAAAGCAAAGGGTCATGAAAATTTTCAAATCGTGACAAAGCATGAAAAATAATTCAGATTCATATTTTAGTATCGCGCTTGCCATCTCTTTAGTAGCACATATACTATTTTTTGGTGGAATTTATTACTATCAAAAACAACAAAAATCGATAAAGAGTACTGTAAAAGCGCCACTCACGATGTCTATAAATGTGTTTACTCCAGCTCCAAAGCAAGAGATGATACAGCCAAAACCAAAACCAAAGCCACCAACGCCAAAGCCAAAACCGCTTAAGCCAAAGCCACCAAAGCCTATGAAACCTGAACTGCTTCCAAAGCCAAGTCAAGTTCCAGTTCCAGTGCCAATAGAAGAAGTGGTTGAAGAGGTAAAAGAAGAGGTTGTTGAAGAAGTCGTAGAACAAGTTGCTCAAGTTGGACAAACATCTTCTATGTCACGAGAAGAAGATGAGTATAGTCGCACTAAAGCACTTATAAATGCAGCTTTTAACAATTATAAGATATTTCCATACCGTGCAAAAAGTAGAAATATGGAAGGTTTTGCCGATATAGAGATAACCGTAGATAAAAATGGTAGGATTGTGGATATAAAGTCAATTAATGATAGGGCAAATAGAATATTTGTGAATGATGCTATTGAGACGTTTAGAAAGGCACAAAAAGACTTTCCAAAACCATCTCGTACTATGACATTTCAATATAAGATTTCATATACAATAGAAAAAATGTAAAACTTTTTACATGTAAAAGATTTAAGTTATTTTTGATAACATTTTCTTTTACATGTAAATAAGGAAATGTTGTGCAATACTTAATCTTTGTAACGATTCTTTGGGCTTTTTCTTTTAGCTTGATTGGCGAATATTTAAGAGGTCTTGATAGCTATTTTGCTGTTTTTATAAGAGTATTTTTAGCCTCTTTGGTATTTTTGCCATTTACAAAGTTTAAAGGCATTGCAAACTCACTAAAGCTTAAAATCATGGCTATTGGCACATTCCAGATAGGAATCATGTATCTGTTTTTTTATAACTCTTTTAAGTATCTATCAGTTCCAGAAATCCTGCTATTTACTATCTTTACTCCATTTTATGTAACTCTTATATATGATATTTTACGTAAAAAGTTTACTTATCTTTATCTAATCAGCGCTGGAGTTGCTGTTATTGGAGCTTTGATTATAAGATTTGATAATGTAAATGCTGGATTTTTATTTGGATTTATGCTTGTTCAAGGAGCAAATATCTGCTTTGCTCTTGGTCAAAGTGGATACAAATATGTCATAGAAAAACACAAAGATATAAATCAAAAAGAGGTTTTTGGGTATTTTCATTTTGGCGCACTTATAATTGCAAGCATTGCTATTTTGCTATTCGGCAATTTTGAGAAAATGTCTCCAAGCACGATACAATGGGTAGTTTTACTTTGGCTTGGCATCGTTGCAAGTGGGGTAGGGTACTTTTGTTGGAATAAAGGTGCAACGCTTGTAGATGCTGGAGTTCTTGGTATCATGAACAACGCTTTAATTCCTGCTGGACTTTTGGTAAATATAGTTATTTGGGGAAAGGTAGAAAACTACTACACGCTAAGCATTGGAAGTATAGTCATACTTTTTTCGCTTTGGCTACATGCTAAAATTGTGAAATACGAAGAGAAAAAACTAGTAAAAAGTTAAAAAACTTTTACATGTAAACTTTTGAAATTAACCTTTTTTATAGTAATTTTTTCTAAACCATAAAAAATAAAAAGCAGTCAAGATAAACATAACTCCAAGCAGAGCAGTTATAAGGTAAAGTGCGACACCGTTTTGATGCAAGAGTCCAATCACAAAAGATGTTAAAACGCTAACTCCCATGATGAACATATCGTTATACGCAACAACTCTTCCATAAAATGCTGGATTGGTTTCTCTCTGCAAAAGTGTATAAGTAAAAGCCCAAAGCGTTGAAGTGAAAAAACCAGCAAGCACAACACCAATGAAAGCTATGTAGAAATTAAATTGCAACAATGCCCAAGTGATGATTCCAACGCCTTGTAAGATAAAAAAGATATGCATGTTTTTCTCATTTATAAATTTGCTTAAAACTACAGAACCAAGTGTTAGTGAAAGTGCACGAATCGAGTTTATAAAACCAAGAGTTAGAGGAACTGCCAAAACTTTTAAGTAAATGTTATTTGCAAGTAAAGATACAAGTGCGTCATAAGTGGAAAATCCAACACAGGCATGAAGCAAGATAAGATGTAAAACTTTCCTATTTGTTTTTAGGTAGATAAGTCCATCTTTTAGCATTTTAAAGGCATTTTCTGTTTTTCTTTTTATAAGTGAAGGTATTTTTAGTCTTATAAGCAAGATAAGCCCAATAGAAAAAAGTACAGCATCTGCTATAAAAGCACTTTTTACTCCAAAAGCAAAAACGTAAAATCCAGCAAGTCCCATACCGGCAGTGTAAGAAAGTGACCAAATGATAGAGTGAATCTCATTTGCAATTTTTAAATCATTTGCATTTAGGATTTTAGGCAAAAGCGACATTTCTGTTTGAAAGTAAGTGCTTCCAACTCCCATTCTTATAAAAACAAGTATCAAAAGTAGCCAAATCCACTCTAGTGAGGTGATTAAAAGAAGCATTAAAACTGTTATGATTTCTATAAATAGAAGTGTAATCATCAAAGGTTTTGTTGGAACCTTATCTACTATAACTCCACTAAATGGAGCTAAAATCATAGTTGGTAAAAACGTTAAAATGGCAACGGCAGTTATAACCCACTCAGGAGCCACAAGGTAGTCTTTACTTATCAAGCTGTAAATTGCCATGTGAGAAAACCACGCTCCAAAGTAGCAGATAAGCTGTATAGAAGAGAGTAAAAGTAGAGTTTTGTTTTTTTTGAGCAATGCTATGTGAGCATTCATAAAATACCTTTGTGAAAATGGAACATATTAGTTATTAAAGTTGAAATTTTTTCTAATTAAATCGTTTATAGTTTGTGCTAAGAGCTCATGCCCTTCTTTGTTTGGGTGAATTTGATCAACTTTTAACGATGGAGATTTTACTATCTTTTCTATTATATCTCCATCATAAATCAAGTTATTTGTTTGTGCTAACTCTTTGTATATGGAGTTTGTGGATATAAAAAAGCCATTTAGACTTGGAACTCCAAGAAATACTACTTTTGCGCCGCTACTTTCTATCATGGTTATCATTTGTTGCAAATTTACCTTTGTTTGTGATAAATCATATTTTCGTAAAATATCATTTCCACCGTGGCATAAGATTACTATATTTGGTTTATACTCATTTAACACTTTTGGTAGCCTTTTTAATCCATCGGCACTTATTTCTCCACTTACTCCGGCGTTTATGACCTTTACATGTAAAAGGTTTGAGAGAATATAAGGATAGTTTTCATCACTCTTTACTCCAAAACCTTCTGTTATGCTATCGCCAAAAGCAAGCACAACACTGTTTTGATTAACTGTGTAATCTTGTTTTGTACCACTACTTGTAATCTTTGTTAAAACAAACAAAGATAGTAAAATACAAACGGCAATCATTAAAGTTTTTCTCACAAACCAACCTTTACATGTAAAGAGTAAAATCCTATAATACTCGTTTTTATTAAATGGAGTTTATATGACTTTGACGGTTTTTTGTGGTTCTAGATTTGGTGATAATGATATATATAAAAACGAAGCAGTAAAATTTGGAGAGTTTATAGCAAAGCACAATCACACACTTGTTTATGGCGGTGGAAGTGTTGGTTTGATGGGAGCACTTTCTAGCTCAGCGTATAAAAATGGAGCAGAAGTTATAGGCATAATCCCAAGAGCTTTGCAAGAATTAGAAAAGTCTTCGTATGAAGTAAGCAAGTTAATTTTAGTCGATAGTATGCATGAGAGAAAAGCTATCATGAGCAGAAAAGCCGATATATATGTGGTGCTTCCTGGAGGCATTGGAACTCTAGAAGAGTTTTTTGAAGTGTGGACTTGGTCGCAACTTACTTTTCACAAAAAAAGAATATTTGTTTTAGATATAAATGGGTATTATGATAAACTATTTAGCTTTATAGAAGATATGGTAAATAGAGGTTTTTTAAAAAAAGAACATCAAGATTTGGTAAGCATTTATAAAAATAGCGAAGAACTTTTCTTGGCGATTAATATATATGACAAAAATTTAACGTAAATGTTTACTCTTTTATAGTATAATTGATAATTATTATTAATTTTATTTTATAAGGAGTTTTTTATGAAGTATCGTATCGAAAAAGATACTATGGGCGAAGTTAAGGTTCCTGACGAGAAGTACTGGGGCGCTCAAACAGAGAGAAGTTTTGAGAATTTTAAGATTGGTACTGAAAAAATGCCAAAAGAGTTGATTTACGCTTTTGCAATGTTAAAACGTTCAGCTGCAAAGGTAAATGAGAAACTTGGTAAGTTAGATAAGAAAAAAGCTGACGCTATAGCTAAAGCTTGCGATGAAATCTTGGAAGGAAAGTTTGATGATGAGTTTCCTCTTGCTATTTGGCAAACAGGAAGTGGCACTCAAACAAATATGAATTTAAACGAAGTTATCGCAAACCGAGCTACTGAAATACTTGGTGGTAATTTTAGAAAAGAGAAGTTAGTCCATCCAAACGATGATGTAAATAAATCTCAAAGCTCAAATGACACTTTTCCAACTGCTATGCACATAGCAAGCGTTATAGAGATAGAAGACAAACTAATCCCTTCACTTGAAAAACTAAAAGCGACTTTTGAGAAAAAAGAGAAAGAATTTAAAGATATCATAAAGATAGGACGTACACACCTTCAAGACGCAACTCCACTTACACTAGGACAAGAGTTTAGTGGATATAAAAGCATGCTTGATCATTCACTAAAATACATCAAAAAATCACTTGAGTATTTAAGAGAGTTGGCAATTGGTGGAACAGCGGTTGGAACAGGTATAAATGCACATCCAAAACTAAGTGAAATGGTAAGCGAGGAATTAACAAACTTTACAGGCAAAAAATTTGTAAGCTCACCAAACAAATTTCACGGATTAACCTCTCATGATGCTCTTGTTTTTGCAAGTGGTGCAAACAAAGGCTTGGCTGCAGATTTGATGAAGATAGCAAATGACATAAGATGGTTAGCCTCAGGCCCTAGATGCGGTATAGGCGAGCTTTCTATCCCAGAAAATGAGCCAGGAAGTTCTATCATGCCAGGCAAAGTAAACCCAACTCAAGCAGAAGCAGTTACAATGGTAACTTGCCAAGTATTTGCAAATGACGCTGCTATCGCTTTTGGTGCAAGTCAAGGAAACTTTGAACTTAATGTATTTAAACCAGTTATCATCTATAACTTTTTACAAAGTGTTAGACTGCTTAGTGATTCTATGGACTCTTTTAGAGTGCATTGTGCTGATGGTATCAAGGCAAATAAAGAGAAGATTGATTATAACCTTAAAAATTCTTTAATGCTTGTAACAGCTCTAAATCCATATATCGGTTATGAAAATGCTGCAAAAGTTGCAAAACTAGCACATAAAGAAAACAGTTCACTAAAAGAGGCTTGCATAAAATTAAAACTTTTATCTGCCGAAGAGTTTGATAAATACGTAGTTCCAAAAAATATGATTACGCCAAAAGCGTAAAAAGTTAAAAGGTGGTTTTCCCACCTTTTAATTAAATATGATTTGTAAAATTAGCTCAATCAAGATAATCCCAAAAAATATAGCGATGATAACAGGTAAATACCGCAACTTACTAACCTTTTAAAAATTTCATAAAATTATACCGTTTTTAAATGCTTTAACATTATTTTAGTATAATCATAGACTTAAAAATGAATATAGAGAAATAGTAGATATGAATCAAAGATTAAATAAAGAAGATGCACTAAAACTTATACGTGAAACGCCTTTAAGTGAGCTTGGAGCTATGGCTTACAAAAGAAAAAAAGAGTTGCACAAAGACAATCTAACCACTTTTGTTGTTGATAGAAACATAAACTATACAAATGTTTGTTGGGTTGACTGTAAATTTTGTGCATTTTATAGACATAAAAAAGATAGCGAAGCGTATATATTAAGTTTTGAAGAGATAGGCAAAAAGGTTGAAGAACTCATAGCCATTGGCGGAACGCAGATACTTTTTCAAGGTGGTGTTCATCCAACCCTAAAGATAGAGTGGTACGAAGATTTGGTTGAGTGGATAAGTAAAAACTACCCAACTATAACTATTCATGGCTTTTCTGCTATTGAGATTGACTACATTGCAAGGATTTCAAAGATTAGCATAAAAGAAGTCCTGAAGCGTTTACATGTAAAAGGACTTTTCTCAATTCCAGGAGCTGGAGCTGAGATATTAAGCGACAGGGTTCGTGATGTTATAGCTCCAAAAAAGCTTGATGTTGCAAAGTGGATAGAAGTTCACGAAAGTGCGCACAATATCGGCATGAAATCAACTGCAACGATGATGTTTGGAACTGTTGAGAGTGATGAGGATATCATAGAGCATTGGGAGCATATAAGAGATTTACAAGATAGAACTGGTGGGTTTCGTGCATTTATTATGTGGAGTTTTCAAGGATTAAACACTGCTCTTAAAGCAGAAATTCCATCTATAAAAAAACAATCTTCAAATAGGTACTTAAGACTTTTAGCAGTTTCAAGACTATTTTTAGACAATTTTGCTAACATCCAAAGTTCATGGGTAACGCAAGGCAGCCACATAGGTCAACTCGCACTCATGTTTGGAGCAAATGACTTAGGAAGTACGATGATGGAAGAAAACGTTGTAGCTGCTGCTGGAATGGCAAATAGGATGAATCAAGCTCAAATGATAGAGCTTATACGAGACATCGGTGAAATCCCTGCAAAAAGAGATACGGCTTACAATATTTTGGAGATTTATAAATGATAAGAAAAATTTTATTTTTTGTTTTATTTTTACAAGGAGTTTTAATGGCTGGCGTGATTGAGTATATTGAAGTTAAAGATGTGAAAATCCCTGTTTTGTTTGAGGAAGAAAAAGCGCTGCCGATAGCATCTTTGCAGTTAGTTTTTTTAAGTTCTGGAAGTATAGAAGATAAAAAAATAGATGGGTTGTCAAGATTTACTTCAAGAGTGCTAAACGAAGGCACAAAAACTCTGGGTTCTATAGAGTTTGCAAAAAGGCTAGAGAGTAGGGCGATAAATCTTAGCTCAACCTCTGGAGTTGAAACTTTTATTTTTGAACTTTCAAGCTTAAAAGATGAGTTTGGTTTTGGTGTACAAATGCTAAAAGATTTGCTTAAAAATCCAAACTTCACAGAAGATGTTTTCAGTAAAGTAAAGATTCAAACGCTTGGAAGTATTTCAAGCAAAGAGAGTGATTTTGACTATGTTGCTTCTACAAAATTAAGAGAGTTGATGTTTAAAGATACTCCACTTGGTGGCACTTCTCTTGGCACAAAAACTAGCATTGAAAAATTAACCCTAAGAGATATTGAAGAGTTTTATGCTTTACATGTAAACTTACAAAACGTTGTTGTGGTTGTTGGTGGAGATATAAACAAAGAAGAAGCATTAAAAAGTGCAAAAGAGATTTTAAGTGTTTTGAATGTTGGTAAAAAAAATGAGTTTAAAAACTACAATGTTTCAACCTCGCAAGATGTGGTAACACAAGTAAAAGATACAGAACAAGCTTATATATATTTTGGTTCGCCGTTTTATTTACATGTAAACGATGCAGATGTTTACAAAGCAAGAATTGCTAGTTTTATACTTGGTGAGGGCGGTTTTGGAAGTAGGCTTATGGAGGAGATAAGAGTTAAAAAGGGGCTTGCATACTCCGCTTATGGAAGATTTTCGTTTGAAAAAAGTGGTTCACGTTTTTCAGGATACTTACAAACAAAAAATGAAAGTCGTGATGAAGCTTTAAAAATTGTAAAAGAAGTTATAAAAGACTTTACGCAAAATGGTGTTACAAAAGAGGAATTAGAGCAAGCTAAAAGATTTTTACTTGGAAGTGAGCCTTTAAGAGTTGAGACACTTTCACAAAGAATTTCACGATCATTTGGTGAATTCTACAATGGATTTGAGCAAGGGCATTCCAAAAAAGAGCTTTTAAAAATAGAAAAATTAAGCCTTGAAGAGTTAAACAACTTTATAAAATCTCACTCTGAGATAAATGAGTTAATTTTCTCAATCGTTACAAATGACGCCAAGTAAAGAAGACAAAAGCGCATTAAACAAACTAGGTGTTAGCTCCGTTTTGGAGTTAGCACTTATCACCCCATCAAGTTATGATGATAGAAATATCTCAAAAACACCAAAGATAAATCAAACAAATGTTGTAAAAGTAGAAGTTTTATCTACATCAAAAACTCATAAACTTTTTCGAGCAAACGTACTCGCTTGGGAAAAATCGGTTGATGTTGTTTTCTTTAACCCAACAAAGTACCATTTTAGTGCATTTGTAAAAGGTGCGATGTTTTTTATACAAGGAAAGCTAGAGTATAATTTCGCAAAATTGCAATTTGCTCAACCAAAAATTTTAAGTGAAGTTGGTGGTATTTTCCCTGTTTATAAAACATCTTTACAACAAAAAACTATTTTGCGTCTCATGAAAAACTATCTAAGTATTGAAGAGTTAGTTCGTGAAGGACTTGAAGTTGAAAAAGCGACTACACTTTATAACTTTCACAATCCATCTTTACATGTAAACTATGAAGATGCTTACAAAAGAACGATTCCAGTCTTAAAATACATAGAAATATATCTTTTTATAAAAAAACTAAACTCTAAAAAACAATACTTTAAAGCAACTTCTGTATTAAATGGAGATGAGAAAAGTTTTATAAAAAGCTTACCTTTTAAACTTACAAATGACCAACTAAAAGCCATAGCCGATATGAAAAACGATTTATCAAAAGATGTATCAGCAAGACGAGTTGTGATGGGAGATGTTGGAAGTGGAAAAACTCTTGTAATCTTTGCAAGTGTTATGATGGCGTATCCAAAAAGGGCTATTTTGATGGCTCCAACAACTATTTTAGCTGCACAGATTTTTGAAGAAGCAAAGAAGTTTTTACCTTTACATGTAAGAGTTTGCTTAGTTGAGAGTCAAGATAAAAAGATAAATTTAGAAGAGTTTGATTTTATAATCGGAACGCATGTTTTACTTTACCGCGAACTTCCAAAATGTGATTTGGTGATGATAGATGAACAGCATCGTTTTGGAGTTGCGCAGAGAGATTTGATACATAAACTGGTAGGTGAGGGTAAAAATCATCCACATTTTTTGCAATTTAGTGCAACGCCAATACCTAGAACTATGAGTCTTATAAACTCTTCGCTTGTTAGCTACTCTTTTATAAAAGAGATGCCATTTAAAAAAGATATCTCAACTTTTGTGATTGGTAAAAGCGAATTTGGAAAAATGTTAGCTCACGTAGAAAATGAGATGAAGATGGGCAATCAAACGATAGTAGTTTACCCACTTGTTGAAGAGAGTGAAAACTTTGACTATCAGTCGATAGATGAGGGAAGGGCATTTTGGGAGAAGCGATATAAAAATGTTTATGTAACTCACGGAAAAGACAAAAACAAAGAAGAGGTTATAAAAGAGTTTAGAGACAAGGGAGCTATTTTGCTTGCAACCACAGTTGTTGAAGTTGGCATCTCTTTGCCAAAACTATCAACCATTGTTATAGTTGGAGCTGAACATTTAGGGCTTGCAACACTTCATCAACTTCGTGGACGTGTTAGTAGAACTGGACTTAAAGGATACTGCTACCTTTATACAAATAAAAAAACAAATGAGAGATTGGAAGAGTTTTCAAAAACTATAAGTGGTTTTGACATAGCTGAACTTGATTTAAAATATAGACAAAGTGGCGATATTTTAGGTGGGCTTATACAACATGGCGAACAATTTAGATTTTTTGATATAAAAGAAGATAAAAAGTTTTTAATTGAAGCAAGAAAGATTTTAGGACTCATGTAAAGGGATGTACCCTTTACATGTAAAAGAATCTGTTAATATAAGCCAAATTTTCCATCACTTCTTTTAAATATTAAACGCATATTTGCATCTATGTCATTAAATACATAAAATTGCGAATCGCTATCTTTAAATTTTTGCAGAGAATCTTCAATCTCAAAAGGTATGTCAAGTTCAAGTAACATAGAGATAAACTCATCAA
>JBKECC010000093.1:0-7048 GCA_047974135.1 Campylobacteraceae bacterium
TATAGATGAAGAGAGTAAGAGTGATGATTTGTACTCTATACTAGAAAAAAATGTTTTAAATGAACTTGCTAAAAATCTTGACTTTACCGCAAATTATATAAAAGTATTAAGCACTATGAGAAAGTTAGAAAAGATGGCAGATAGAAGCGTTGCCGTTGCTAAGCTGGTAGTTTATGCAAGAAGCGGCGGAAAATTAAAACTATTTTAGGCTTATCATGAAAGAGACTATAGTTGTAATTGACGATGAATAAGATTTAATTGAAATCATTGATTTTAACTTAAAAAAAGATGGATTTTACTTTGTGAGTTTATTATCAACTAAAAATGTAGAGAAATTTCTCTCCGTAGAGTCTTTCAACTTGATGATTGTCGATAGAAATATAAAAGAAGCATTAGGCTGTGTGTTTGTAAACTCTCTTCGCAACAAAGGTATCAATATACCTGTAATTTTTGTAAGCGCAAAAGATAAAGATAGCGATGTTGAAGAGGGCTTTATACGCGGTGGCGATGATTACGTTAAAAAGCCTTTCAATATGAAAGAGTTGATTTTAAGAGTAAAAGCTCTTCTTTCAAGAAGTAAAAATGAAGTGAAAGTTTTAACTCATAGAGACATTTTGTTAAATCTTGAATCAAGAGAAGTTTTTGTAGAAGATAAAAAAATAGAACTTACAAAGTTGGAGTTTGACCTCTTAAATGCATTTTTGAGCAATAAAAATAGTGTATTAAATAGAGAATATCTACTAGAGCACGTTTGGAAGGATGAAGAGTTTTTCCAAGATAAAACGGTAAATGTGGCTATAAGCAGGCTCATTAAAAAGATAGATAAAGACAAAACGAAAAAATATATTAAACCAGTTTGGGGAGTTGGTTACACTCTATGCTAAGACTTCATCAACACGTATCAAGACAGCTTATAATTATGATAATAGTCTCGATTTGTGTTGTTGGTGCAAGTAGTTATTTTGTCTTAAAATATATAGAGTTAAATAACTACGAAAATTCACTAAAATCAGTTATACAAACAGTTAAGATGACTATCTCTCAAGAGGATGATTTTGTCTCTTATGCTAAAGATTTTCAAAATATCACAAATATTAGAATGAGTATCATGGATGATAATGGAGAGGTTATAGCAGATAGCAACAAAAATGGAAATCTTGAAAATCATAATAATCGAGCAGAAGTTATAGAGGCTAGAAGTAGTGATTATGGTACTGCACTTAGATACTCAAATACTCTTGATACGGATTTTTTATATGTAGCAAGTATGTTTTATAAAGATGGCAAACCATACTTTGTAAGACTTTCTATGGATACCGAGTCAATCATGAAAAGCTTTTATATGATTTGGGCAAATGTTACTTTTATCTTTACACTTGTACTTCTTGCTGGTTTGTACTGGGCGAGCATTTTCAATAAAAAAATAAGAGTAGAGGTTGCAAAGCTAAGTAATGCATTTGGTGCGATTGCAAACAAAGAGTATAAAAGTGATTATAATTTTGGGTTTGCAAGAGAGTTTGTGGAGATTGGTATTTATCTTAAAAAACTATCTAAAAGACTTGATAAAAAAGAGAAACAAAAAAGAAAATATACCGCGCAGATTAAACTCATAAGTAAGCAAAAAAGCGATATCATATCGGCTATCTCACATGAGTTCAAAAACCCAATCGCTGCGATTTTGGGATACGCACAAACACTAAATGATGATCCAAATCTAAGTGCTGATATAAGAAAAAAGTTTTTGGAAAAAATAGTTAAAAATGGCGAAAAAATCTCAAATATGATAGATAGACTCTCTTTGGCAACCAAGTTTGAAAGTGGCGATTTGAGTCCAAATATAAAAGAGTTTGATTTTAATGAAACAGTAAAAGAGATAATCGGTTCATTTAATACCACGAACCCTGACAGAGTTATAAACTATGATGGAGAAAAATATTTAATAAAAGCAGATGAACAAATGTTAGAACTTGTAATAGCAAACTTGATACAAAATGCTATCAAATATTCAGAATTAGAGATAAATATAAGCCTTAAAGATGGAGTTTTTAGTGTAAAAGATTTTGGTATTGGCATAGCGCCAGATGAGATAGAAAAAGTAACACAGAAATTTTATCGCTCAAATACTAAAACATGGGATAACTCCATGGGATTAGGGCTTGCTTTTGCAACTTATATACTAAAACTTCATAATACAAAACTTGAAATACAAAGCGTTTTAAATGAGGGTTCAACTTTCTCGTTTAAAATAGTTTAAATACAAAAATCCTTAAAATTAATTACACAATAGTTATATTTTAAAATTATTTTAAACTTTGAAAATAATTAAAATATATAAGAAATTACACACTTTTAATATCTTTTTCACATCAAAATCACATTTTTTTTTAAATAATATCGTTATATGGAAAACTATATTACAAAGGAGTAAGAATGAGTCATGTAAACAGACGACAATTTTTACAGTGGAGTGGAGCAGTAGGTGGCGGTTTGGCTGCTAGTGCTACTTTGCCAATCAATGTTTTAGCTGATAATAAAGTTGAATCTACAAGCAAAGAAGAGTTTAAATGGGCATTGTGTACCATCAACTGTGGTAGTAAATGTGCTCTTAGAGTTTGTGTAGAAGATGGCAAAATAAAGCGAATAGAGACAGATAACACAGGCAATGATATTTATGGAGTTGATACTCAAGTAAGAGCCTGTTTGAGAGGGCGTTCTAACCGTTTTAAGATTTATAGTCCAACAAGACTAACTACGCCACTCAAAAGAGTAGGAAAACGTGGTGAAGGTAAGTTTGAGCCGATTGAATGGGATGAGGCATTAGATATTGTTGCCAAAAAAATGTTAGAAGTAAAAGAAAAATATGGTAACGAAGCATTTTATATCCATTACGGAACAGGAACAATAGGTGGAATTTTATCTCTTGGATACAATGGAGGTCCTTGGCATAGACTTTTAGGATTGTTTGGCGGATGGTTGGGATATTACAATACATATTCAACAGCACAAATAACAGATGGAATGAAAAATTTTTATGGTGAAAATAGCGGTAGTTCCATAGCAAACATTTCTCACTCAAAGCTTGTTGTAGAGTTTGGAAACAATCCAGCTGAAACAAGAATGAGTGGTGCTGGAATCTCTTATGCTTCAAGAGAAGAGATAAAAGCAAACAATACAAGAGTTATACACATAGACCCAAGGTATTCTGATAGTATGATTGGTGCATGTGATGAGTGGATACCAATAGCACCAGGAACTGACGCTGCACTTATAGCTGCATTGGCTTTTGTTATGATAACTGAAGATTTACATGATAAAGAGTTTTTAAAAAAATACTGTATTGGCTTTTCAAAAGATACATTGCCAGAGGATGCACCACAAGATGGCTCATATGAAGATTATGTTTTAGGTAATGGTCCAGATAAAACTGCTAAAACACCACAATGGGCAGAAAAAATCACAAAAATACCTGCAAGCAGAATTATAAAATTAGCACGTGAAATTGCAATTGCTAAACCATGTTACATATCCCAAGGTTGGGGACCACAAAGACACATGAATGGCGAGCAAATAGCAAGAGCAATCGCTACTTTGGCATGTATGACAGGAAATGTTGGAATACTTGGCGGAAACAATGGCGGACGTGAAACTTCAACAGGAAACATTGATCCAAATACTCTTCCATATACAAATCCTATAAAAGATTCTATATCATTTTTTACATACACAGATGCGATTTTAAGAGGTCACGAAATGACCGATATAGCAGATGGTGTTCGTGGTACTAATCAACTAAAATCAGATATAAAATTTTTATTAAATACATGTGGAAATGCTCTTATAAATCAACATAGTGATAGCAATAGAACACATGAAATTCTTTCAGATGAGACAAAATGTGAATTTATACTCGATGTAAATATCACAAGAACTGCAAGCAATCGATACGCAGATATCATCTTGCCTGATGCAACCGCATTAGAACAAGAAGATTTATCCAAAATCAGCGCTGGTTACACAACTGAAGTTCCATATATGGTTTACAGCCAAAAAGCTATTGAGCCAGTTGGTAAAGCTATGCCAAATTATGATATGTGTGTTTTACTTGCAGAAAAACTTGGTGGAAAAGAGTTGGTAGATAAATTTACAGAAGGCAAAACAAGACTTGAATGGTTAGAGCTTTTGTGGAATAAAAGACTTGAAAAAACTCATGGACTTCCTTCATTTACTGAACTTAGAAAAATGGGTATGTTTAAAGGAGAAAAATTTAAAAGACATAAAGTGGTTCATGAAAAATTTGTACAAGACCCAGTTGCAAATCCACTAAATACCCCAACAGGAAAAATCGAGATATTTAGTACAAATCTTTATAAAATAAGTAAAACTTGGACAATACCAAAAAATCAAGTGATAACTCCACTTCCAGAGTTCATTGATACAGAGTTTGGTCCTCTTGATCCAGCTAGAAAAACTTATCCACTTCAACTTATCGGTTGGCACTACAAAGGAAGAACACACTCAAGCTTTTGGGAGAGTGCACCACTTCGCGAAATTAACCCAAATGAGTTATGGTTAAACCCGATAGATGCTAAAAAAAGAGATATTAAAACTGGCGATAAAGTGCATGTTTATAACCAATTTGGAAAAACACTTCTTGTTGCAAGGGTAACAAATAGAATCATGCCAGGAGTTTCTGCTTGTCCACAAGGTGGTTGGTATAAACCAGTTAAAGGTGTTGATGTTGGAGGTTGTGTAAATGTTTTAACAACTTTAACTCCATCACCAATTGCAAAAGGCAATCCTCAACACTCAAACTTAGTTGAAGTTGTTAAGGTGAAAGGATAGATTATGGAAAAAAATAAACAATTTGGGTTCTTTTTAGACCAAAGTCAATGTATAGGTTGTAGGACATGTCAGCTTACATGTAAAGATTATAAAGATACACCAATTGGTGTTAGTTTTAGAAGAGTTTCAGAGTACGAAAGTGGCGAATGGCTTGATGACAAAGATGCAACAAGCGTAACTCCAGTTGGTGTTTTTGCTTACTACTCATCAATCTCATGTAACCACTGTGATGAACCGGCCTGTGCTAAAGTTTGCCCAACTGGTGCTATGCATAAAACAAGTTTTGGTATCGTTGAAGTAAATCCAAAAAAATGTATAGGCTGTAAAGCTTGTGCTATGGCTTGCCCTTACGGCTCTCCTCAATATAATAAGCAAAAAAAACATATGACAAAATGCAATGGTTGTAGAGAAAGATTGGAGCAAGACTTGTTGCCTATTTGTGTTGCATCTTGTCCAGCAAGAGCATTGCACGCAGGACCTATTAGCGAGCTTAGAGAACAACACGGACATTTAGCATCAGTTGCTCCACTTCCAAAGTATGAAGTTACAAGACCAAATCTTGTTTTAAAACCAGAAAAACATGCACAAAGTTCAGGCAGTGGAAAAGGAACTTACTACTTACCGCAACATTATCAGGAGGTTGATTATGACATTGTTTAATTTGATAACACACGAATTGCCATTAGTTATTTTTACGGCAATGGCTCAAGCAGTAGTTGGCTTTTCTTTTCTTTATGCTTTTAATGTGATAAAAGGTTTACATAAAGAAGATAGTTACAAAAGCTTTGCACTGATGTATATAGTTATGTTAGCAATTGCACTTATTGCATCTATTTTTCACCTTGGAAATCCATTTAACGCACCATATCTTTTAACAAGAGTTGGTATGTTTGAAATTGGTGGAAGTTGGCATGTATCTTGGTTTCCAAATGAAGTTTTTAGTGTTGGCATACTCTTTGTTTTAGCTGCACTTTTATATCTAAAACCATCCAAACTTTTAGTTTATTCAATCCCAACTATGGGAATGGTTATGCTATTTTTTATGAGTGGTATTTATGGCTCTATGAGTTCTACTGTTGTTACTTGGAACTTTTATCTATCATTTGTTCTTTTTGTAGCAAGTGCAATATTTCTTGGTGGAATTTTGTATAGAATCATCTACTCTGACATCATCAAAACAAGATATTCTGCTTTTATATTTTCTTTGATGGGTTTTATACTCTTTGGTTTAAGTCTTGTGCTTTACACTCTTCACATTGGAAGCGTAAGGATTGATGGACTTGTAAATGTATTTGACTTGATGAGTGGGTATTATCAACCAATCATGATATTTGGTTTTGGACTTGGTGGGTTTGCTCTATTTTTGCTTTTTTATGTTGATATCATTAGAACCTTTATACTTGGAAATGAGGTGAGTGTATCAAAAATAATCCCATCACTTGTTTTGGTTATCAGCATATTTGGCGTATTTGCAACAAGAGTGATTTACTACGGACTTGTAAATACTACGATGTGGCTAGGATAAAAAAATGAAAGAGTTAAAAGAGTTTAGTTTAGCTTTTAACATCTTATCTACCTTCTATTCCAAGAAGGTAGATATTGATTTGTTAAAAAAAGAGAATCTTTTGGATAACTGGTTTATACAAACTAATAGCGAGTTAAACAAAAAAGGAAAAAAAGAGTGGAAAAACTCGTACAAAAGAGACGAGAAAGCTGATGTTTACGCGGATTTTACAAATCTTTTTATCTCAAACGAAAATGGATTAAACGCAACTCCATACTCATCTTATTATTTCAATGAATCGGGTGAAACTTTTACAAAAGAGAGTGATGATGTAGAAAAAGTTTATAAACAATACGGATTTACGCCAACTAACCAAAAAGAACCAAGCGACTTTATGGGAAGTGAATTGGAGTTTATATCATTTTTACTACATAACTATAAAACAAGCGATGATGCAAAAAGTGCATTAAACATGTTTTTATCACAATACTACTATCCGTGGGCAAATTACTGTTTTAAAAGTATGCAAAGAAAATCCGATACGCATTTTTACAAAGGAGTCGGTTACCTAGCTAGCGATATCAGTGAATTTTTGGTAAAAGAGCTTAAAATTAAAATATCAAAAAGAGAAATTTACAATAAAGGATAAAACATATCCTTTATTTTTAACACATATTAACTCTTAATATTCTACAATCACAA
>JBKECC010000021.1:0-6370 GCA_047974135.1 Campylobacteraceae bacterium
CACAAAGATTAAATCACTTAAACTCTCTTGTTACACTATATAAGGTATTAGGTGGTGGATGGGATAGGGAAAGGGAGTTGTAGAGAAAGTGGATATGTTTACATGTAAAGAAAGAGGATAGATGAAACTCTTAATCGTTGAAGATGAAGTGAAGATGGGAGATTATCTAAAAAAAGGGCTTGTTGAATCTGGCTTTGTAGTTGACTTAGCAAGAAATGGCATAGATGGTAAGCATTTGGCATTAAACGAAGAGTACGACTTGATAATCCTTGACATCATGCTTCCTGACATCAACGGACTTGAAATTACAAAAGCCTTAAGAGACGCAAACATAGAAACTCCTATACTTCACTTAAGCGCTCTTGGAGAGATAGAAGACAAGGTAAAAGGACTTGACACAGGAGCTGATGACTACCTTGTTAAGCCTTTTGACTTTGCGGAAGTGTTGGCTAGAACAAGAACCTTGCTTAGACGAAAAAACAAAGAGATGAGAGAGGTAAAAATAGTTCTTGGTGATTTACATGTAGATTTAATCAAAAGGAAAGTGACTAGAAGTGACAAAAATATAGAACTCACAAGTAAAGAATTTTTACTTTTAGAGTTTTTACTCCGCCACAAGGGAGAAGTTTTAACAAGAACACTTATAGCTTCAAATGTTTGGGATATGAACTTTGACAGCGACACAAATGTTGTAGACGTTGCCATAAAAAGATTAAGGCAAAAGATAGATGCAAACTCTAGTATAAAACTCATCCATACCATAAGAGGCATGGGATACGTGATGGATTTAAAAGATGAGTAAGATAAAAGAGTTTTTTAGTCCACCCTCCATAACACTAAAACTGCTTTTATTTATCAGCATCATCGTTACTTTTATATTTTTATCTTTAGGGTTTTATATAGAAAAAAGTGTAAAAAATCACTTCAAACAGATGGATTTAGAAAGCTTGAGTGTTGCAACAAATTCTATCAAAAACGACTTATTAAACAATAGTGAACTTGGCATAGAAAAAAGGCTTGATTATATTATAAATGCGTATCCAAGCATGTTTATTTTTGTTGAAGATAAAAGTGGCGTTGTTGTCTATTTTTCAGATAAAACAGATAATGAACTTCTCTCTTTTATAGTGTTAAACAGAGACATTATGAAAAAAAATAGACAAGATAGGGAGTGGAAAAATAGTGGCAATTACTTTAGGATTGTAAGCTTTAAAGCAAGCTATAATGAGGATTATAACGTCATTTTAGGCATGAATATAAACTTTCATGAACACTATATAGAAGAGTTTAAAAATAATCTATGGATTGCTACCATTTTTTCAAATATACTGGCCATTTTGCTCTGCTTCTTGATAGTAAAATATGCCCTATTTCCTATAAAAAAGATTAGCCAAAAGATACAAAATACAACTTCTAAAAAATTAAACCAAAGACTTGAAGCAAAAAACGTCCCGTATGAGCTTAAAAGTCTTGTTTACTCATTTAATGAAATGATTGAAAATATAGAGATGGTTTTTGAAAAACAAGCAAATTTTTCAGACGATATAGCTCATGAGCTTAGAACTCCTCTTGGAAACTTGATAACTCAAACGCAAATCATGCTAAATAAAAGTAGAACCATAGAAGAGTATCAAGAAATTTTGTACTCAAATCTTGAAGAGTTTGCAAGGCTTTCAAAGATGGTAAACGACATGCTCTATCTCTCAAAATCAGAAAAAACAGTATTAAAGCTTGAGAGTATAAACTTAAAAAAAGAGATAGAAAAACTACTTGAATATTTTGAGATTTTAGCCGAAGAAGAGAGTGTATTTATAGATTTTAAAGGCGAATCTAAACCAATTTTAGCAGATAAATTAATGATTCAAAGAGTGATTAGCAATCTTTTATCCAACGCTATAAATTACGCAAAAAAAGATACAACTATAAAGATTGAATTAAAAACAGAAAATCAAAAAAGTATACTTCTTATATCAAACTTTTTACAAAATGACATAAGTGAAGAGGACTTGAAAAAACTTTTCGATAGATTTTACAGAGTTGAACGCTCAAGAAACAAAAGGATAAACGGCACTGGCATTGGACTCTCCATAGTTAAAACCATACTCGATCTCCATAAAGCAACTATTGATATCTCTAAAGCAAGTGAACAGATAACTTTCAAGATAATTTTTTCTTAAAATTTATTTGGTGGAGTGTAGGGGGATCTAACCCCTGACCTCAACGCTGCCAAGCGTTATTTAAAAGTGCAAGAATAGGCTATTATAGAGCTTTTACGATAGTTAAATATGGTATTTTTTGAGTTTTTTTGGCACACTTTAATATATTTTGTTTTTACTTCATCAAAACTAATATAAATATAAAATTTATAATAAAGATGTTTATTCGTATTTAAGTACAAACAAATTCCATTTTTTCTTACATGTAAAGAAAAATCTTTACATGTAAGACTTTGATAAAACTATTTCAAATAGTCACTTATGTCTAACTCGTATAACTTATATTTGCTATCTACATTATCATAGTTAATAATAAATATGTTTGAATTAAGTGATGAAACTCCAAAACTATAATAAAGATAAAATTTCTGAGAACTTAACAATATCTTAGGCATACTAAAATCATCAAAATCATAAACTGTCAATCCACCAGATCCAGATCTTAATTTTAATATTGATTTATTCTTTTTTAGATCAATTTTTGTAACACCATATGCCAAATAACTTAAAAAATAAGACCTTGTGCCAGTTGCATAAAGATACACATTGTCTTTATCTGATATATCATAAGTTGCCAAACCTAAACCATGAGTTCCAAATAGTTTTGTATTGTCAGTAGATGTATCAAAAATAAAACTACTTCCAAAATCTGAATATCCAAAATTAATTGTTCCAGTTTTTTTGATATTGTCTATATTACTAACATCATATACACTTACTATCCCAATTCCATTACTATTTGTATAGAGTGTTTTTTCATCTTTTGATAAGAACTTCGTTTCGGCATATGAGTTATCATATACACTTCCTTTTTGTATAGGTAGATATGGATTTTTAACATCAATACTATAAAAACCATCATATGATAGTAAAAACAGTTTATCATCTTCGATATTTGATAAAATTACATTTACAGAGTACACATCATTTATATTTAAATCTACACTCGAAATAAGTAATGGATTTGTTACAGTACTTATATCATAAACTATGAATTTGCTTTGATCTGTTATAACATATAAATATTGTTCTGATTTTGATACAATAGTTTTTCGTATATATGTATTTTCTCCTAAAAATAAATCCAAAAATTGACTATTTGTCTCATTGTCTAAATCAACCAGATATAGTTTATCATTACTTGGTATTAATACTTTTCTTGATGTATCCAAAGAAATGATAATACCCTCATGAGAGTTAAAATTATCTGGCAAAGAGTACTTTTTAACTCTATCTTTGTTGTCTATAGTTATGTTTGCACTATTGCTTATACCACAACTACTATTTGCATAAACATCCAAAGTGTATATTGTGTCACTTGATAGTTTTTTGTTAATGGATATACTCAATTCGTCATTATCTTCATAATGGCTTAACTCAAACATTTCACTATCATAGTTGTGACTTAAAACATAATTTTTTATTGGACAATGAATGGTTGATAATGGTTGATAATCGTTTATATATTCACTTTCTTCAGCCATATCAAAAAATAGATATGTTGCATTTTCCAAAATTGGAGGTGAGTTTTCGCTTCCTCTGTTTGCTATGATTTGAATAGTTGCATTATTGCTATATCCGAATTCATTTGATGCCATTGCGTAAATCAAATGAATTTGTTCATCATTGAAATAATCTAAATTTGCTCCAGTTGCAATAGTTATTGCTCCATCTGTGCTTATTTCAAAGTTTTCTGAACCTTGACCAAATAATTTTATACTTTCTAGTGTATTAGACAAACTTCCACTATTATCAACTGTTATTCTACCTATTACTGCTCCACCACTATTTTTGTCTAAGTCGATATTTATTATTTCATTGCTGAGTATTGGAGGAGAGTCTGGTAAATCAATCAAATGTATATTTACTGTTACTTTGTTGCTTTCTCCAAATTCGTTTGAAGCATAGACAAATACTTGATATAGTTTTTTTGTTTCATAATCAAGATTAACACCAGAAGCAACGGTGATAGTACCATCAAATTCTATATAAAAGTATATACCATCATCACCTTCTTTATTTATAACAATACTTTCACCTTCACCTTTATCTATGTTAAGCTTACCAACAAATGTTCCAGTGGGAGAATTTTCATTAAGGAAAAAATGAGGATTTAAAGGAGTTATGGATGGAGGTACATCAGGAATGTTATTTACATAAATAACTACAAATTTAAATGGACT
This sequence comes from Campylobacteraceae bacterium, assembly GCA_047974135.1. GTDB lineage: Bacteria > Campylobacterota > Campylobacteria > Campylobacterales > Campylobacteraceae > JAIRQK01. The sequence continues at coordinate 4,400 of JBKECC010000021.1, forward strand.
TTCCCCAAATTCATTATATGCTACTACTCTAAACTCATAATATGTATTTGTTTCATAATCAATATTTGCACCTTTAGCTACAACAATAGTTCCATTATCATAAACTTTGAAATTTTCAGAGCCAGTACCACTTAAAGTAATTGATATTATTGGCGATCCATTATCTGTTACATTTAGTTGACCAACAAATGTTTCAACAAGAGAGTTTTCGTTTATATTATAGTATTGTGCCCAAATTGGAATATCTGGTACAGTATCAGGTATATCATTTACATTTATCTTGATACTTCTATTGTTGCTATCTCCATGTTCATTTGTTGCTACAACATATAAATAAAAATATTTATTATAAGTTCCCATCACTTCATAGTCAATATTTGCACCTTCAGCTACAACAATTGTTCCATTGTTATAAACTTTGAAGTTTTCAGAACCTGCTCCGCTTAGAGTTATGGAAGTGATTGGTAAAAAGATATCTTTAATAATTAAATCTCCTACAAAAGCTTCAGCATGAGAATTTTCATCAACACTATATTCACTAAACCCTATAATAGGTGGAGTATCTGATAAATCATTTACATGTATATAAACTCCAACTCCAACAGCTTCAAAATCATTATGAGCTATTATATTTAATAGGTAGTATTTTCTATTTTCTTTTAGTGACTCATAATCAATAGAAGCGTTTTTATTAATTCTTATAATTCCATTGTTATCTATAGAAAAGTCACTACTTCTTTCTCCGGCCACTTCTATATGAGTAATTTTTGACAACATATTATCAAGAGAGATATTACCAACTATATGCCCAGAAGGTAGATTTTCATCAATAGTAAAACTTTTTGTTGTTAGGTTTGATAGATTTTCTATATTCAATACTCTAAAACCATGATTATTATTTGTAACAAATAGACTCTTCTCGTCTTTTGATGTAGTTGTTTCATAAATTGTTCCAGGAATTTTTATGATATTTTTTATATAAGGATTTTTAACATCAGAAATATCAAGTACATATAAACCTTTATCATAAGTTCCAACAAATAATTGTTTTTCATCACTTGATAGTTTTCCAAATGTTGCTGAAATACCTGATATTAAACCAGTTAAAAAAGGAGTAGAAATATTGCTTATATCAACGATATTTACACCACTATCGTGTGTTATAAAGGCTGTCGTTTCATTATTCGAAATAGACATATAGAGTAGATTACCTAAACCATTTAAATTGCTAAAAGTATTTATTCTTGTTGGATTATAATCATCACTAACATCAATAATTTCAAGTCCCCTGTTAATACTTGGCACAAAAAGGGTTTTTCCATCTTTTGATAAAATATTATGATAGCTTGTTCCTGTGTCTATAGTACTTAATAGTACAAGATTGTCAGGGCTACTTACATCGACAATAAATAAGCCCCTATTATTTGCTGCTGACACATAAGCGGTTTTTGAGTCATTTGACAATGTCACACCATGAGCATAGGTAATAGGCAGTTTGGTTAATGTTTTAGGATTTGATATGTTATTTATATCAATTACCCTTAAACCACCACCGTAAGATAAATCTGCAGTATAAGCAATATTTGCATTTTTATCTATGGCAATACCTCTTGCATTATCAGTTTTTAGTGAACTTACAATGGATGGTGAACTAAAATTGCTTATATCTAAAATGTGTAGTCCAGAATATCTTATGTCAGTAACGTAAGCTAATTTTTCATCTTCAGATATTATCATATTTAAAGCACCATGTAGGCTCAGCTGACTATTTTTTCTGTCTTTCATGTTTATTTTTAAAGTTATATTATTACTGTAACCACAAACTGTGATAGCATAAACATCAACATAATAATACCCAAACTCATCAATCTTCTTTATGTAAATAGTTCCATTACTATAAACTCCAAAAACAGAATCATCACTTAACAGAAACTCCTCTCTTGGACAAGCCGTGAAACTCAGTCCAATTTT
>JBKECC010000121.1:0-28579 GCA_047974135.1 Campylobacteraceae bacterium
TTTATCATTTAAAATAAAGTGCAAGTTATTCATATCTGTTGAAAAAAGTGATAAAATTCTTGACTTTAGAGACTCTTGATGAAATGGTATAAATTGTAAAATATCATGCTGTTTTGTAAATTCTAAAATTGGATTTTTATCACTTTTTTGTATGATATTTACTTTTTTACCATAAATCTTTGCGATATTTTCAAAGTGTTCTGCTATCGTCTCTTTATCATCTTCTTTATCTGGGTTAAAAGTATATAGTTCAACTTCAAGATTTAACTGTGTTGATAAGTCAAATATAACCGATGAATCTTTTTCAGAATCTTCTGTATTTATGCCTATAACGATCCCTCTTTTTAGTCTTTCTATGCCCCAGATACCAACTTTAAATATAGGTATTTTTGTCTTATAAAGCATCTTTGCATTTGATTCAAAAAATGTCTTATCAACAACACAAAGTCCGATATCAAAACTGCTTTTATCTTTATCAAAAACTTGTTCTGCGTTAAATTCATGATAATCAACCAAAACATCTATGAAATCTCTTTTATACTCTTTTATCTTATTTAGGTAGTTTGAATCTTTTGGGTTTATGATTTTTATATATAGTTTTTTTGCATTTAGCCTCTCTTGAAGAAGCATGGAGTCGTGAAGCAGAGTATTTATTCTATTTTCATCCATCGTTTTCATATCTATAAAGCAGTATATATTGCTTCCAAAAGGAAGAGGAAACTGTCCTAACTCTTGCTTTATACTTTTGTAAACATCTTGTAAAACTTGTGGTTCGCCAATAGTTAAAAGAAGGTCATTTGGTTGAATCATGGTATTTGGTTTTGGCAAGATTAGCGAGTCGTTTCTATAAATTGCAGCGATTCTCCATCTTCTTTGTTCTATACTTCCTAAATGTCTATAAACATAGGAACTTCCAACCGGAACTCTAACTTCTATAATTTCTCCTATGCCTAGTCCAACGTTTTTAGCAATTATTGGAATGCCCGGTAAAAAATCAACTAAATTTGCTGAGATTACATCTCTTGAATTTATAGTAGTTAAATATTTATCTTTTAACTCCAAGCCCCATCTATCAACGATATAAACGGAAGTTTTTTTATTTACCTTTCGTATATTTTCCAAACTTGCAGTTAAGTCTAGTTTTTTTGATACTACTATGAAAATTCTCTCAAAATCTTTTGAAACAATGGAAGAGAGTTTTTCTATACTTGTTGGATCAAAAAGATAAGTTTTTATACTTTGTGGCAGTTTTTCTGGCAAAGTTCTTCTTCTGTAGTAGACTATCGAGTATTCATTGTTATCTGAATGCATCTTAACAACTCTTTCTAAAAAATGTTTTGCTAAAATGCCATCCGCAATGATTAAAATTTTTTTCATACAAACTCCACAATTATTTAAGAGGGATATTATACCAAAATGCAATTTCAGATAGATAAAACAAATGGCCGTGCAAGAGCATGCACCATCAAAACGGCTCACAGCACTATACAAACTCCTGTTTTCATGCCAGTTGGAACAGTTGGGAGTGTAAAGAGTTTAGATGCATATGATATGCAAGTACTGCTTGATGCAAAGATAATCCTTGGAAATACATACCATTTATATTTAAGACCAAATGATGAGATTATAAAAGATGCTGGCGGACTTCATGGCTTTACAAAATTTAATGGCAGTTTTTTAACAGATAGTGGCGGATTTCAAGCTTTTAGTTTAAGTGATATCTCAAAAGCAGATGAAAATGGAGTGAAATTCAAAAGTCATATAGATGGCTCTACTCACTACTTTACGCCTGAGAAAGTTTTAGATATCGAGTACAATTTAAACTCAGATATCATGATGATACTTGATGATTTGATAAAACTTCCTGCGACTAATGAGAGATTGGAACTTTCAGTAAAAAGAACGATAAATTGGGCACAAAGAGCTATTGATTATCATACAAAAATAAAAGAGAATGGAAAAGCACTTCATCAAAATATATTTGCAATCATTCAAGGTGGAACGAGCCAGTATTTTAGACAAAAATGTGCTGAAGCACTTTGTGCGATGCCTTTTGATGGATTTGCTATTGGTGGACTTAGCGTTGGCGAATCAAATGCTGAGATGTATGGCACAGTAGAATTTACTACTCCATTTATGCCTCATGACAAACCAAGATATTTGATGGGAGTTGGAACACCTGAAGATTTAGTTGAAAACGTTGAGCGTGGTGTTGATATGTTTGATTGCGTTATGCCAACAAGAAATGCAAGAAACGGCACACTTTTTACAACCTTTGGAAAAATTTCCATAAAAGGCGCAAAGTACATAAAAGACTTCTCTCCTGTTGATAGTGCATGCGAATGTTTTACATGTAAAAATTATTCACGTGCTTATCTAAATCACCTTTACCGCGCAAAAGAGTTAACATATTTTAGGCTTGCAAGTTTGCACAATCTTCACTATTATTTAACTCTAATGAGAGAAATGAGAGAAGCGATTTTGCAAGGAAGATTTGCAGAATTTAAAAAAGAGTTTTATTCAAAAAGAAGTTAAACAAAAAAAGCTTTTACATGTAAAGAAATCTTTACATGTAAACTTATTTATTTTTTTACACCGTTACTTTTTAGTCTTGCTTCTCTTCTTTTCTCAGCATCATGAAATCTTCTTTTGTCTTCATCGCTTTCAAGCAAAAGTGGTTCAATTGGCGTTGGTTTGCCCTTTTCATCAACAGCAACCATAGTAAAAAAACAACTATTTGTATGAGTTACGGTTTGGCTTTTGATATCTTCTGCAACAACTTTTATGCCGATTTCCATCGAAGTTCTACCTGTATAGTTTACGCTTGCAAGAAATGTAACAAGCGTTCCAATAGATATAGGATGTTCAAAAGTTACCCTATCAACAGAGAGTGTTACAACGTTTTTACCGCAATATCTTGCAGCACAAGCGTATGCAACTTGGTCTAAGATTTTAAGCAAATCTCCACCATGAACATTGCCTATAAAATTTGCTTTGTCTGGTGTCATCAAAACCGACATGCTAAGTCTCTTTTTTGTATTCATATTCATAAAAAATCCTAATTTTTGTTTTAAAAATTGTATTGTATTCTTAGTAGGTGTATTAAAAAATTAAATTTGAAAATTAAAAGATTTACATGTAAAAATTTTGCACTTAAACTTAAAAGATGCATTTTGGTAATTTTAATAAATCTTATAATAAACTCGTAACCAAAACTTTAAAAAGTAGAAATATGGCAAATTTAACACTTCATGAATTTCTAAATTTATTTCCAAAAGCTGAACTACACTACCATTTTTTAGGTGGAGTTAGATTAAATACAATGCTTGATTTGGCAAAAAAATATCAAGTTTCACTAAGTGAACTCGAGGCAAAAAGTTATTATAGAGGATACATGAATGAAACAGGCGAAGTAAAAGGCGGTATCGCTGCGTTAAACTTTTTATATACACTTTTAAGAGAATGCGAAGACTATGAGAGGGTTGCTTACGAAATTTTAGAAGATGCTAAAAATAGTGGTGTTTATTATGTAGAATTTTTTTTAAATCCTTCTGATACTATACCTTCTTACAAAGATATAGCCACTACACTTTGCAAAGTTTTTGATGATATAGAAGAAAAATGGGGAGTTGAAGCTTATCTTATACCTTCCATAAACAGAGAAAAATCTCCTGAAATAGCAGTCAAAATGGTTCAAGATATAATCAAATATCCAAACAAAAGAACGCTGGGCATTGGCATAGATTACAAAGAACATAATGCTCCGATTGAAAATTGTTGGAAAGCTTATAGACTAGCAAAAGAGAATGGACTACATTTAACTGGGCACTGTTCTGAGTTTGGTTTACACTACAGAAATGTTGAAACTGGACTTGACTTGATTGGGCTAGAGAGGATTGACCATGGATATACCATTATTGAAAGTAGTGAACTACTAAAGAGATGCGTTGATGAGCAAATTCCTTTTACAGTTGTTCCAAGTAACACTTTTTTTCTAAAAAAATGGACAAATTTTGATGAGTGGCGAAAAAAACATCCAATCAGAAAAATGGCAAAAGCTGGCATGAAAATAGTGCCTGCAACTGATGATTGGCATATGCATGCAACAAGTGGTTTTGAGTGTTATAGAGTTATGGTTGAAGATTTTGGTTTTGATTTGGATGGTGTTAAAAAGTTGATGTTAAATGGTATTGATGCAGCTTGGCAAAGTGAAAAATGGAAAGAAGGCAAAAGAAAAAATTGGAGTGAACACTTTGATACTTTAAGAGCAAAGCTTGATAATGAGCCAGTTATACACGATGAAGATAGGATTTGCTATTAAGATTTATTTAGGAAATAAAATCTTGTATATTTTTGGTTTTACATGTAAAGAAAATACTCCCGAAGTTCAGGAGTATTTTTGTGTTTTGTAGAAAAAGTTATTCTACTTCTGCGTCAATTACATCATCATCTTTTTTAGCTTGTTGGTTGCCTGCTTTTTGTTCGCCAGCTGCGCCACCTTGCTCTTTTTTATACATCTCTTCAGCAAGTTTATGACTTGCTTCAGTTAGAGCTTTTACTTTTGCATCAATCTCTTCTTTAGTTGCATTGTCATTTTTCAAAGTCTCTTTTAGAGCATTTAAAGCACTTTCGATTTTCGCTTTATCTTCAGCTCCTATCTTATCGCCCATTTCATTTAGAGATTTTTCTGTTTGATGAACAAGAGCTTCTGCCCCATTTTTTGCTTCAACTACTTCTTTTCTTTTTTTATCTTCTTCTTTGTGCAGTTCAGCATCTTTTACCATTTTCTCAATCTCTTTTTCATCTAACCCTGAACTACCAGTGATTTTGATTTCTTGGGCTTTTCCACTTGCTTTATCTTTAGCTGAAACAGTTAAAATACCGTTTGCATCGATATCAAATGTTACTTCGATTTGAGGAATGCCTCTTGGAGCTGCTGGAATGCCCTCAAGGTTAAATTGACCTAAAGATTTATTATCTCTTGCAAACTCTCTCTCGCCTTGAAGTGCGTGAATCGTAACTGCTGGTTGATTATCTTCAGCTGTTGAAAATGTTTGAGATTTTTTAGCAGGAATGGTTGTTCCTTTATCTATCAACTTTGTCATAACTCCACCAAGAGTCTCAATACCAAGGCTTAAAGGTGTAACATCAAGAAGTAAAACATCTTTTACATCACCTTTTATAACCGCACCTTGTATAGCTGCACCAATTGCCACAACTTCATCTGGGTTAACTGATTTGTTAAGGTCTTTGCCAAAAAATGCTTTTACTTTTTCTTGAACAAGTGGAACACGAGTTGAACCACCAACCATAACTATCTCTTTAACTTCCTCTTTTGGTATGCCTGAATCTTTTACAACTTCTTTGATTTTTGTGATAGTTTCATTTACTAAATCTTCTATCATACTTTCAAATTTTGCACGAGTTAATTTTTTAACTAAGTGTTTTGGACCAGTTGCATCTGCTGTGATAAATGGAAGATTTATCTCTGTTTCACTTGCAGAGCTAAGCTCTTTTTTAGCATTTTCAGCAGCTTCTTTTAATCTTTGAAGCGCCATAACATCTTTTTTAAGATCTATGCCATTGTCATTTTTAAACTCTGCTACCAACCAGTCAATTAGTCTATTGTCAAAGTCATCTCCACCTAAAAATGCGTTACCACCAGTTGCTAAAACTTCTACAACTCCATCACCAGTTTCCAAAACTGTAACGTCAAATGTACCGCCACCTAAGTCGTAAACTGCGATTTTTTCTGCTTCTTTTTTATCGAGTCCGTACGCTAATGCTGCTGCAGTTGGTTCGTTGATAATTCTTAATACATTTAGTCCTGCAATCGTTCCAGCTTCTTTTGTTGCTTTTCTTTGAGCATCATTAAAGTATGCAGGACCTGTGATAACTGCGTCAGTTACGCCCTCACCAAGATAACTCTCTGCATCTTCTTTTAATTTAATCAAAATCTTTGCACTTATCTCTTGAGGAGTATAAACTTTGCCTGCAACTTCGATAGCACAAGCACCATTTCTATCAACTACTTTGTATGGCAATCTTTTTTTTGCTTCAGCTGCTTTATCTTCATTGCTCATGAGTCCCATAATTCTTTTGATAGAATATATAGTTTTTTCAGGGTTTGTAACCGCTTGTCTTTTTGCAGTATCGCCAACTAAAACTTCACCTTTATCCGTAAAAGCTACCACTGAAGGAGTTGTGTTTTTTCCCTCTTTGTTTGGTATAACTTTTGACTCTCCTCTTTCATATACAGAAACACAAGAGTTTGTTGTTCCTAAATCTATGCCTATTACTTTTCCCATTTTTTATTCCTTTTTTAAATTTTTTATTTTGCTATGCTAACTTTTGAAGGTCTTAGAACCCTATCTTTTATGGTGTAACCTTTTTGAAAAGATTGAACTATATGTCCACTTTCATGATTATCGCTATCTACTTGAATCATCGCGTCATGAACATTTGGATCAAACTCTCCACTCTCATTTACTGCTTTTATACCATGTTTTTCAAACACTTTTTTAAATTGCTCCAAAGTTAGGGCAACACCTTCTTGGATTTTTTTTGCTATCTCATCGCCTTCGATATTTTCGCCAGATTTATAAGCCATCTCTAAAGAGTCAATCACTGGCAATAAATCTCTTGCAAATTGCTCATGAGCATAATCGATAGCTTGATACTTCTCTTTTTCTAATCTTCTTTTTATGTTTTCAAAATCTGCATTTGCTCTTAAGTATTTGTCTTCAAATGCTTTTAGTTTATCTTCAAGCTCTGCAATCTTTGCTGTGCTTTCATCTTTACATGTAACATCTTCTTCGCATTCACAATTTTGCTCTTGTGCTTGAAGTTGTTCTTCTTGATTTAAATCTTTTTCACTCAATTTTTACTCCTTTGCTTTATTGAAAAAACTCTCAAAGTCGGTGTTTAGCCTACCAAGACAAAGCATCTTTGCATCAGCACCACCAACTTTTGCTCTTTGTTTTACTGCCATATAACCATCAGGAACTATTCTCTCAAAGTAAATTCCCTCATCTAATTCTAAAATAGAACGTAAATCTTTGAAAAAGTTATATAAAAATCTATTTTCATTCTCTTTTGCCATCTCATACAAAACCTCTTCTCCCTCTTGGAAAAGAACTTTTCCAACCATCATCTTATCAAGCTTAAGACAAAGTTCGCTAAACCCTACTCTATTTGCTAAAGCTCTTAAATCATAAATACCTATACCAATTAGCGAGTTTAAAAACCCAAAAGCTTCACTGCTATAAGATATCGTAACCTCTTCGCTTGAAAAAACAAGAAGAATGTATCTGTCCGATACTGCTAAAACTTCTTTTAAAACTTCGTTTTCGTTAAACTCAAGAACACAGTAAAGTCCAAACTCTTTTACGGTATTTCTGACCTGTGGAAGAGTTTTTAAAACTATAGGATTATTTACCTCAAGTTTTGTTAGCCAATAATCTCTTAAAGCTTTAACGGTTGGGATTCTGCCTCCACTTATGTGAAGTTGCATCAAAATACCCTCGCCGCTTAGCTTTTGAAAGTACGATCTTATAGTTGAAGCTGAAATCTCTATAGCCATTTTAGCTTGAAGCTCGTTTGAACCAACAGGTAAACTCTCTTCAAGATAAGCTTTTATGATAGCTTCTAAAATCATCTCTTGTTTGCTATTTTTCTTCACTTTTTGGCACTCTTGATATTTAATTGACTGTAATTATACAACATTGAGTGTATTAATGTCAAGTACATTGTTAAAATTTTCATATAAAGATACTTTAGTCTATTTGACTCAAGTTGTAGACAATAGAAAGTTTGGGCTTTTGATTTGAAAATTTGAAAAAATAAAAAGTGGGATTTTTGTAAAGGTTTTGAGAGTTTGGAGGAGTAAATCCTCCAAAATAACTATTTGTCTCTGATTGAAAGTTCTTTGATAACTTCTTGGTAACGAGTATAGTTTTTAGATTTTAAGTATTTTAGTAGTCTTTTTCTTTGACCAACTAATTTTAAAAGACCAAGTCTTGAAGAGTGATCTTTTGTATTTACTTTTAAGTGTTCAGTTAAATAAACTATACGACTTGTAAGTAAAGCTACTTGTACCTCAGGTGAACCTGTGTCACCATCTTTTCTTGCAAATTTTGAGATAATCTCTTTTCTTGCTGCCGAATCCAAAGCCATGATAGACCTCCAGAGTGGTTAATAAATTTCTCTTTTTAAAGAGAGGGGAATATTATAGCTGTTTGTTACAAAAAAATCAACATAATCTTTTACATGTAAACAAAGATAATTTATTAATTATAAAAATAGGTAGCATTGAGTACAATTATCGCTATTTAGAATAAAGAATTTAGCAGGGTTAAGAGATGTTAATAACAAAAGCAAGCGAATACGCGTTACTATCACTTATGTTAATCGCGAAAAAAAACTCATCACAAGATGTTGATACTCTTGCAACCACTTTAGGCATATCAAAAAGTTTTTTAGCAAAGATACTCCAATCTTTAGCAAAAGAAGGTATTTTAAAATCCTTCAAGGGTGCAAAAGGCGGTTTTATGCTCGCACTTGAACCAAATAAAATAAGCGTAAAAGATATCATAGAGTTCGCAGAGAAAAAACCAACTACTATATTTGAGTGCTCTCCTTCACACTCAAACTGTCCAAACAACCGTGCAGAGGTCTGTACGATTTGGCCATTTTTAAATAAATTTCAAAGCAAAATCGACGAGTTTTTAGACTCGATGACATTAGCTGACATACTAGAAGATTAATACTCAAAAAACTTTACATGTAACTTTTAAGGATTATAATGAAATATCACATTTTTCATCTCTCTCATACCGATCTTGATGGCTATGGCTGTCAGTACATCACAAAGCAGTATTTTGAAAATATAAGATTTTACAACTCCAACTACGGTAAAGAGATAGACGAGAGATACAACCAGATTTTAAACGATATAGTAAGCATCGATGCCGAAGTAAACATCATCTTGATAACTGACTTAAACTTAACGCTTGAACAGTGCAAAGCTTACGAAGATGGTTTAAGTAACATAAATAAACCTGTTCGCCTTCTTTTACTTGACCATCACCAAAGTGGCGAAGAGTGTGCAAAAACCTATCCTTGGTATCTGCTTGATAGTTCGAGATGTGCAACAAAGATAACTTACGACTTTTTCTCAGAACTTTATGGCAAAGATAACAGATTGGCTCGCTTAGTAAATGTGATAAACGCTGTAGATATTTGGATAAGCGATGACAAAGATTTTGAACTTGGCAAAGTTTGTCTTGGAATGGTTGCAAATGCAAAAGAGTTAAATCGCATTATGTTTGATGAGGAAAACACAAACTATATGTTTTCACTTTTAGCGCAAAGCTTGGATTATCTCGATAAGAAAGATGCTCACATAGCACTTGATGACAACATGCACTTTATGAAAAAAAACTTTTTTAAAGAAGAGCAAAACGACACTTTGAGCAATCTTATATCAAACTACAATGTAACTCTTTTGTCAAAATTAAAAGATAAAATGACCATAAATTACAAAGGAAGCAAGGGAATTTTGACTTTTAATATAGGCAATGTTTCAGTTATAGGAAATGAGTTTTTAGTTAAAAATGAGGACTATCACTTTTTTATGGATGTTACTTCAAGAAAAACTGTAAGTTTTCGCTCAAATGGAAAAGCAGATGTAAGTAAAATCGCTGGAATTTTGGCAAATGGTGGCGGGCACGTGAATGCAAGCGGTGGAAGCTTGACAAATTTTAGAGACAGTTTTTTGTATGATATCATCAAAAAACAAGTAGATGATTTAATAAAATCAAAGGAGTTATGATGAATTTTGAAGGTTATGAAATAAGCGATTATCAACTTGAAATTGAAGAGTTGTCGGTTCAACTTGCAGATATGCTAAATGTTGCACTTCATTTTGCTGGAGTAAAAAAAGCTAAAATGGAAGAAGCACTTGATGCTTACCTTGATGAGATGGATGAAGTTTTGGGCGAAAATGATGATGCAGAAATGGGAACTGCTGAAATCATCAAAGTTATAAATCATCTCAAAAAAACAAGAGCAGATTTATTTAGCTAAAGTTTATATGTAAGAACTCTAATGGTTCTTACATATAAAAGATTTATGAAATTGCTAAGTATTTTGTTAATTACAAGTACCTTTGACTGCTAAACCCAATTTTAGTATAGCTTCTTTTGCCTCATCTTCATTTATAATTTCCAAATTAGCTCCACCTACGAAAACACCAAGTTTAATGTATTGTCTTATAAAATAATTCTTACCACTTTGTACTTTTAACAACAAATCATTATTTGAAAACTCAGACTCAGTAGAGAGTTTATATTCCTTGTCCCCATCTACTTGTTCATAGAAAAAAACTTTAGAAGCCGTTTCTCCAATACATCTATCATTTATATATATATTCTTTTTTAAAGCTGCTCCAACTGCTGAGTCTCTATAAAAATACAATCCAGCTTTTCCACTTTCTGGCAAATTAAATTCCTTGGCTTGGTTAGACTCCTCCATAGAAGCCATCTTTACACTGGCACAACCGTTAAAAAATATTGCGAAAAATACAATACTTAAGAAAAATAATTTTCTCATTAATTCTCCTTGATATTAAATATATTTTATAATATTAACAATAAGTACTTAATTATAAGTTATTTTGAAAGATATTGTAAATTAAAAAAATAATTATAAATAGTTTAACTATATTTTACATGTAAACTTTTACATGTAAAACTAATGCGTATTTTTGCCATTCAATGATGAAGCTCCGCTTTTCATCACAAGCCATCTTAATTTTGAGTTTAATATAAATGGTGCTTTTAGGATTTTAAGAGCGATTTTTAACTTTAATTTTCTGCACGATTTTTCATACTCTTTGTTTGGATTTTGTGTATTTTGATTTAAAACAGTTGCAAGTTTTCTTCCACTATCCATAGCGTAGCTGATGCCTTCTAGTGAACTTGGGCTTATAAAACCAGCAGCTTCGCCAACAAGAAAAATACCATCTTTTCCACAAACTAACTCATTTATACTTGTTGGACTGTTTACCAAACAAGCCTCTTTATAAACTTCCTCATCAAAAAAGAAACCACGCTTTGTAAGCTTTTCTTGTAGAGTTTTAAAGTTTTGATTTGTATGCTTTTTTGGTAGTGCAACTCCCATCTGACAATGCGCATCTTTATAATCAATCCAACCGTAACAATCGGTGATATCTTTGTCAAAAAAACAAACATAATCAACATCGTGGCTATGGCTTGAGAGGAAAGTTTTTTGTATACAAACATACTGTCTAATCGGTGTTTTAAAAAACTTTTTACGTACATATGAGTTTGCGCCATCTGCACCAACTACATATTTTGCAAATATTTCTTTTTTCTCTTTGTTTTGTGTAAACACAACTTTAAAATGATTGTCAACTTTTGTGATTTCTAAACATTTTGACCTATCAAACACTCTCACATCACTTGGTATCAAAGAAGCAAGCCACAAATCAAATTTGTGTCTGTTCATATTTATATAAGTTCTTTGGTATTTTCTTTTTAAGCTGGAGCCCAAATCAAGAGTATTTACGCAAAATATCTGAGGATTTGCTAAAACGCTGTTTGGTAAAGTTAGATTTTCTTCTGCTAAAACTCTTTGTGCATCAGGAGCCAAAAGTCCACCGCAAGGCTTTTTAAAACCATCTTTGCCATCTAAACTTTTCATATCAACAGCAGCAACTTTTAAATCACGTGATAGATTTCTTGCCAAAGTAGAACCAGCAGGACCAAGCCCGATTATCGCAATATCATAAACCAACAATACATCCTTGTTTTTTAGTTTTTGCCTATTAATATTTCTTTTAAATCAAGTGGGATGATTTTTATTTTACCATCATGATAAAATTTAAAATATTTTTCACTTGTTAAATATTCCGTTTTTGGATAAAACATTAATATCGAGTTTTTTTCATTTTCTATTTCTGAACTAAACATCTCATGATAAACAAACATTTGATAAAAATCATTTTGCGAAAAGTGCCCTATTTCTTCTATTAATTTCCATTTTGCATCAACTATATGTAAAAATTTTTCATCTTGTTTTATGATAAAATCGGGACGAGGTTTGCCTAATATTTTATCGCTCTCATGAGTTAAAAAATCTTTTTTATGTGAAAGTTGTGAATAAATAACATGATTTTTAAATTCTGACTTATTTTTCAGCCACCACTCAACAAAACATTCAAAAAGTTTTTCCATTGGATATAAAAGCGCAAAGGCTATAGTCTCGCCTTTGAAAGTTGTAAAAGTTTCATTACACAAAAAGACTTTTGCCCAAATCAAAGCATTTTTATAGTGTTCCATTCCCCTTACGTTTGTTTTACATGTAGAAAAATCTTTTTGTATATTTAAAGATTTATCAACCAAACTCATATGCTCTATGTATTGTCTTGCTCGTTTAGTGTTTTCATAACTTTTTGATAGATTTAAAAGTTTTAAAAGTGTTGTTTTTATAAGTCTGTTTTCTGCTCTATTTTGTGAATACTCATCATACTCAACAAAAAATCTCTCTTTGTGTATGAAGTTTTTAGCTATCTGTTCTTTTACTTTTAGTTTGCCTTTTAAAAAATATAGATTTTCTTCTTTATTAACATAATCAGACTTTAGCCCTTTTTTGATGATAGCTGAAACTTCGTCCAAAAACATAGAGATATAAATCTCCAAAATCGACTTTCTTTGTGTTGAGAGTTTTGCTTTGTCTATATGCTTGTAATTTGGTAGCTTATATAGAATTTTCAGAAGCTCTTCAAAAATAGCCTTTAAATTTTCTACATCCTCTTTTTGTTCATTGTTTTTAGCTATCTTTGGCAATATTTCAAGCAATAAACCACTATTTGTTTTTATAACTCCAACATAATTTTTAGCTTGTAAGCTTTTCCCATTTTTAGAAAATCCAAAAACTTCACTACCTTTTTCAGTTTTAGCAAAATCTTCAAGTTCTTTGTAAGCAGTTTTATTTACAAATATTTCATTTATCGAATTTTGAGCAAATTTTTCACTTAAAAATATTTTTCCATACTCACAAATCGTAAAAAATTCTTGATTATTGTTGCTCATTATCTAACTTCAAATCTTCGTCATATTGTTTTTGCAAATTTTCATTCTTTATGCTATCATCATAAATTCTTTGAAAATTACTTATTTTCCAAAACTTATCTTTTGTAATTTCATACATTTTTTTATCATTGAATTTGCCTGATTTTATAGAATAATTTGCATTGATTGTTTTCTCTTTTATAAAATAGTTTTTATTTAAAATCAAATCTATATTTTCCCAATCTTCGTAAAAATACTCAGCTAAAAGTGGAATGATTTTATTTTTAAATACTTGTTTTAAACCCTCTAAATCTTTTACATGTAAAAGATAAGCGTGTCCTATCAAGTGGTCTCTGTCGTAAAGATACTCAATCCTTACATTTATAGCTTCTAACAATTTTTGCAAATTAATTCCATCGACATTCTCGCCAAGAGATTCAATGTCATATCGTGGCATCATCTCAACAAACTCAAATCTTCGTCTTAAAGCAGTGTCGATTGGAGCTATACTTCTATCTGCTGTATTCATCGTGCCGATGATATAAACATTGCTTGGAACTCCAAACTCTTCATTTGAATATGGAAGCTTGACTTTCATTTCTTCTTTTTTGCCAATTCTTTTATCTTCTTCTATTAAAGTTATAAGCTCACCAAATATCTTAGATATATTTCCACGATTTATTTCATCAATGATGAAAATATAGTTTTTTCTTTCTTGAGTTTCTTTTATAAAATTTGTTGTTTTCTCAATTTCATAAATTTTATCAAGTACGGCTAAATTATACGTTGCATGTTGTTTTGCAAGTGACTCAACATTTTCAATATCTTTAATAGTCCTTCTATCTTTTACACCTGCTAAGTACATTGCTTTTATATTCTCGTACTTAATATTTAATCCTTTATCGTGACGGAACCAATTGTCGCCCTTATACTTAAGTCTTTTATCTTGCACATCAAAAATATAAACCTGTTCTGATAAAAAATATTTTTCCTTCATATCAATTTCATTTATAAGAAAAATTTTAAGTTTCTTCCATAAAACGTCAAATTTTGCATCCATAGAAAAAGTATTTTTTTCTTGTGATAATTCAAAATTATTTTTTGCATTGTCACAAAATTTCTTAAAAACTCCATCTACAACATCGTAAATCATTTCCTCGTTATTTTCATTGCCTTTTTTACCAACAGGAATTGCTTTTATGCCTTCCATAAACTCTTCATAACCAAAGCTTTGATGAAAAGTTATAAACTCGATTTGTCCTTTTTGTTTATATTCTTCAAATCTTTTTCTTAAAAATTCTCTTTCTTTTTTGGTGTGATTTTCTTTAGCCAATATATTTGATGTTTCATAATTTGGCTCTTTTTCTAAAATAATCTCCAAAGCTTTATTTATAGTATTGTATGTTTTTCCTGTTCCTGGAGATCCAAAAAGTATTTGGTTTAGTGAGATTTTTTCATCCATTTTTTCATCCTTGTTTTCGCTGCTTTCAACAATTGTTTCGTCAATAGTATCAAATCCAAGCCTATTTAAACAATTTCTTGCCATTTCTGATGTATAGTTTTTAGATGATAATTCTGTAGTCAAACTATATTTTTTTGAATATGCAATTCCTACTATAAATTTTGCATCATACTTTTTTGAATTATTTTTATTTACTACAAACCATTTTTCTGCTTGTCTATTTTTATTCAGATTGTCATTTTTTTCAAGCTCGTCATAAATGTCAAAAGCTAAAAGAATATCTTCTTTTGTAAGATTATTTAAATTTATTTTATTATTTTTCCCATTTAAATATTCATCTCTACTTTTTTCAAAAATACTTTTTTTATCTGGATAATCTCTGGATAAATTTTTACAATATATTTCTACTTCTTCAACCCCAGAATAGCTAAGTTTTTTACCTTGAAACATATCTATACAATTCCCTATTGACATAACTAATGAAGATGGCATATTTGTTTTTTTGGATATAAATTTTTTATAAAACTCAAAATCTTTTTCTTTTATTTCTAAACGAACTTTTTGCTTTATTTCTTTACTTTTACCACGTTTTGATAATTCATTAATATTGTTGTCAATATAAGGTTTTAAAACACTATATATAAATTCAAAATCTTTGTCATTATATTTATACCCCATTTTTCCCTCCATTTTTTTGTTCTTCGCGTGATATACCTTTAGTATAAAGCACTTGGTTCCTAGTTTAAAAAAGACAAATTATTGTCTTTTTTCACAGCTCTCATGTAACTTATTTCATCGCAACAAAAGTGGCGAAATTGCCCCATTTAAATATAACTTCTACGCTTTTAAAACTAGCGTTTTTCATGAGTTCCTTGTTTTCATTTTCACTATACGGAACAAGGACATTTTCTAATGCTTCTCTTTTTTGAGAGATTTCAAACTCACTGTAACCTTGTCTTTTTTTAAACTCTAAATATAAGTCAATGATGTCTTTATTTAGTTTTTTATCTTCATAGATTATCTTCTCACTAAATATACAAACGCCACCAATTTCTAAGCTTTCATATATCTTTTTTACAAGTTCCAAACGTTTTGGCGGGCGAATAAACTGAAACATATAGTTTGCTATAACAACGCTATTTTTACCAAAATCAACCTTTGTGATGTCATCATTTATGAGTTTTATATTTGCACCATAAGCCTTTATCTTTTGTCCTGCTCTCTCAAGCATTGCAGTAGAGTTATCAACACCAACAAGGTTTAATTTATATGGGGATTTTTTAAAGATGCCAAGAAGTGTGTTTGCGGTTGAACATCCAAGGTCTAACACAGATGAGTTTTCTTTTACATATTTTAAAGATAAATCACAAACAAGAGCCAAAACTTCTGCGTAAAAAGGGATGGAGCGGTCAAGCATATCATCAAAAACGCTTGCAACTGCTTCGTCAAACTCAAACTGTTTTTCTATGGGTTTTTTAAAAACCTTATCTTGCATTTTCATCCTTTACATGTAAAAGTTATTTTAGTATCTCTTTTGCTTTTTGTATATCCTTGGAGATTGCGTTTTTTAACTCATTTAAGTCATCAAATTTTCTGTTTTCTCTTATAAAATCAACGAGCGATATCTCAACCTCATCGCCATGTTTTACATCTACTTCATCAACGTCGAGCAAAAATGTCTCTATGGAAAACTCTTTATCAGTACTTAGTCTATTTCCTATAAATGAGACGCTTTTATATGTTTTGTTTTTTATCTTTGTTACACTAGCGTAAATGCCATCTTTTGGGATAAGATAATCTTTTACATGTAAGTTTATAGTTGGATAAAGGCTTTTTTTGCCAAGCCCTTGCCCTTTTATAACTACTCCACAAATGCTGTAGTTTCGCCCTAAAAGTGCGTTTGCTTTTTTTATATCACCAGCGTTTAAAAGTTCTCGTATCTTTGTTGAATGCACAACTTCACCATCAAAGTTAAACTCATCAACTATAACAACATCTTTTTTAAAGAGCTTTTTTAAATCATTTACATCTGAACTTCTGTTAAACCCAAAACGAAAATCATATCCAACGACTATCTTCTCCAAATTTGGAAAATCACTTATCAACTTCTCAACAAAGGCTTTTCCATCCAAACTTTTTATCTCATCTAAGTTGTAGTAAAAACAAGGCAAGCCCACAAACTCTTCTCTTTTTTTAAATGGAGTTAGCGTTGCTCTACTGTTTTCTATAATCAAAATAGCACCGTTTTTATCAAGCTTTTTAAATAACTCTTTATGCCCTCTGTGAATCCCATCAAAAACGCCAAGAGAGAGTGATGTTACGTTTTTTCTATCAAAATTGCTCATATTTTCCTTCTAAAAAAGCACTCAAATCTTCCTCTTTTAAAAGTTTAACTCCTAAAGAAAGTGCTTTTTCGTACTTACTTCCAGCGTCAAGCCCATATATAACTAAGTCTGTTTTTTTTGAAACGCTTGAACTTATCTTTGCTCCAAGAGATTCCAACTCTTCTTTTATCAAATCACGTGAACGGCTCATGGTTCCTGTTAAAACTATGCTTTTACCTTTGAGTGGATTTTCTTCTACTATTTTTATCTCTGGGACTTTTGGCTTAATGATAAGAAGAAGTTTGTTTATAAGTTCCGTGTTTACATGTAAAAACTCAACAAACGAAGCAACCATCTCTACACCAAAACCATCGATATTTTCTAGCTCAATTTTACTTACATGTAAGAAGTTTAATCCAAAGTTTTCGCTTATCTTTTTACTTGCTACTTCGCCGATGTGTTCAATACCAAGAGCGTTTATAAATCTCCAAAGTTCGCTTCCTTTTACGTTTTCTATGGAAGTTAAAAGATTGTCTGCTTTTTTCTCTTTGAAACCTTCTAATTTTAAAAGCTCCTCTTTGTTTATAGAGAAAATATCTAAAATGTTTTTAACAACTCCCTCGCGGTAAAGTGTACGAACTATCTCTTTGCCCAAACCATCTATATTTAGAGCTTGTTTTGAAGCGAAGTAAATAAGTGAGTTTTCAACTCTTGCACTACACTCTAAGTTTTGACACTTTATAAGAGCACCCTCATCTAAAAGTTCTTCGTGACAGATAGGACAATTTGTAGGTCTTTCAACCTCTTTTTCACTTCCATCACGTTTATTTGTTTGTACTTGGATGATTTTTGGTATCACATCACCACTTCGTATGATTGTAACAAAATCGCCTATTTTTATATCTTTTCTTTTTATCTCATCAAAGTTGTGTAAAGTTGCTCGCTCGACCACAACTCCTTCGATGTCTACTGCTTCAACTTCAGCAACCGGTGTAACAACTCCAGTTCTTCCAACTTGCAAGGTTATATCTTTAATCTTTGTGCTTTTTTCACTTGCTGGAAATTTAAAGGCAACCATCCATCTTGGATATTTCACCGTGTAGCCAAGCTCTTCTTGTAAGGCTACTTCATCCACTTTTACAACCATTCCATCCATCATCATGGCAATTTCATCTCGTTTTTCTATAAATGAGTGGTATAGCTCATGCACTTTGTTTACATCTTTTGTAACAATTCTCATCGGTGGAGTTAAAAATCCAAGACCATAAACAAAATCCATCTTTTGTGAAAGTAGTGGGAAGTCAAGAGAGTTTTCGCCAATTCCCCATGGACAAAAGAGAAGTTTTCTGCCTGCTGTTATCTTGCTATCAAGTTGTCTTAGGCTTCCTGCTGCTGCGTTTCTTGGGTTTGCAAAAAGTGGCTCATCTTTTTTTAGTCTATCTTTGTTTAATTCTTCAAAATCATCTTTTCTTATAACAACTTCGCCACGAATCTCTAAAAAACCTGTGTAATCAATTTCAAGCGGAATAGAACGAATAGTTTTTGCATTTACCGTTACATCTTCTCCAACGCTTCCATCGCCTCTTGTGATAGCTTGTTTTAATTTTCCATTTTCATATATAAGATTTAGGCTCGCACCATCAAACTTTGGTTCGCAGTAAAAAGTAAAATCTCTTTTTGTTTTATAAACTCTTCCTATCCAATCATCCAAATCTTGTTCGTTAAAAACATCTTCCATGCTCCACATACGAGCTTTATGAGTTGCCTTATTAAACCCTTCAAGTATTTCACCACCTACTCTTTTTGTTGGCGAATTTTCTTTTACATGTAAAGGGTAACTTTGCTCATAATCTAAAACTTCATGATAGAGTTTGTCGTATTCTGCGTCAGTTACAAGTGGGGCATCTAAAACATAATAAGCGTGTGCGTATTTGTTTAAAATCTCAACTTTTTTTTCGTACTCTTCTCTTGTCATTTTGTCTCTTCTTTTACATGTAAATAATCTTTATATTGCTCAGTTTTCACAAGTCTTAAAATCTCGTTTTTAACAAGCTTTAAAACGTATTTTCTATCCCCACCCTTTACTCTGCCTATCTCGTTTCCACCACAATTGTTGCAGATAAAAAATGTGTTTTTTGCACTCATTTGAGAATTTCTACTATGCTCATCATCAACACTAAGAGGATTATTGCATTTTGGACAATAGCACCAAAGTCCCACAACATCGCCATTTTTGTATTTCCATTTCCAAATAACGCTGTACTTTTCAAACTCCACAAACTTTTTATATTCATCTTTTTTTCTTAGCATCAAATAGATAGGTAAAAATATAAAAAACAAAAATATCGCAGTTGCCCAAAGCATCCATGTGTTGTAATATCCAAAAATGGATATATAAAAACCGTAAATCTCGCTCATCAGCTCAGTGCCTCAAAAACTCTCAATGCTTGTAAATGCTCTTTTACATCGTGACATCTAACTATGCTAGCTCCTTGTCTCACAGCTTCTAGATGAACAACTAAAGTTCCAGGAAGTCTATCTTCTATATTTGACGGAGATAGTTTATCTATCATAGACTTTCTACTTGCACCTATTAACAAAGGATAGCCAAAATGCAAAAAGTCACGATGGTGTTTTATAAGTTCTATATTGTGCTCCAAAGTTTTACCAAAACCAATACCAACATCCAAAATTAAGTCATTTAAGCCAAAGCTTTTTGCTTTATTTATGCGTTTTGCAAAAAACTCATTTACCTCACTTACAACATCTTCGTAAGTTGGGTTTTCTTGCATATCTTTTGGGCTTCCCTTCATGTGCATAATACAAACAGTTGCATTGTACTTTTTAGAAACTTTACAAACTTCATCGTTTGAAAGACCTGTTATATCATTTACGATTTTAAATTTATGATAAAGTGCATAATCAAGACAAAGTGGCGAGTAGCTGTCAAGTGAAAAAACTGCTCTCTCATAAAACTTGTTTTTGTAGATAATATCTATAGTGCTTTTTATGCGTTCTAATTCGTCCTCTTGGCTTATACTTTCACTTCCAGGACGCGATGAAAGACCGCCAATGTCAATGATATCTGCACCGTCATTTATCATGAGCTCTATTTTTTCTTTTGCTTTTTCTTCATTTATACGGCTATTTTTAAAGAAGCTATCACTATTTATATTTAAAACACCCATGATTTTTGTTTTTAACTTCATCTATTTTTCCTATTTAAAACCAGCAAAAGAGCACTTAAAAGTAGGTTGTAACTTCTTGAATTTAACTCGCTTAAGTGAAGGTATTTGTGAAACATATCCATCTCTTCAGTTGTAAACTTCAAACCTTGCTCTATGGCTTCTTTTAAGATTGCTTGTAAAAACTTCTTTGTTTTCTCTTTTTCTAAATTTTTCTTGTCTTCTAAAAAATTGGAGATACTGCCAATATCCAATCTTTTAAAATCAATGCCAGTTTTTACGCTATCTTCATCTACTTTTATCGTTTTTATACCCATTCGTGAGCGAATCGTTGGAAGAAGAATGGTTTTCGAGGGTACACAAATGATAAAAGCTATATTTCTTGGAGGCTCTTCAAAGATTTTTAAAAGTGAGTTTTGCGCATAAATATTGTAACTTCTTGAAATTAAAGCGATTACTTTTAAATCACTCTCAGCTATATAAGCCTCTTTTACAACAGCTTTTGCATCATCAAGTAAAAAATCTTCTGGTGCAAAAACTTTTAAATTGTACTTGTTATAGTTTTGCTCTACAAAAGAGCTAGCAACATCTAAGTCTTTGCAAACTAGGATGTGATTAGTTATGTCCAAAGTTTACCTCAGCAAATAAAAGCGCATCTATACTTTTATCAAGAAGTTTAAATAGTTGTATGAGTTTAACATCAAGCATCTCATCATTTGAGCGAAAATAGAAGCTGTTTTGCACCTCTTCATCCATAATCCACAAAAAGCTGTCATCTCTTCTTTTTGCGATTTGCGCTTTTACATCACCGCTTTTACCTATGTAAAAGTAAGTGTAGCCATTTGGAAATGAGAGGTTTAACATATCTTCAAGCAAGTCTAAATCTTCTTTTGTTTTAGAACTATGAAGCGAGAAAAAGCAAGACTCCAAAGGTAAAAATGGTATAAAAGGTCGATTTTTCCCAAATTTGTTGATTGAAGTGATTATGTATTTTCCAAACCAATCTCTCTCATCATCGGTTATAACTATAAAGCTATGTCCTTGAAGCATCTTGTTTAGCATGGAAGCAGCAAGCGGAACCCACTCAAGGCGTTTTTCTTCCATCCAACTCATAGAAGAGCCATCCTTTCGGATGGCTTCAAGTGTCCATTTTAAAAAATCTTGCATATATTATAAGTCTAATTTATATGCTTTATGAAGTGCACGAACAGCTAACTCGCCATATTTTGATTGAACAACCATTGAGATTTTTATCTCACTTGTACTTATCATCTCTATGTTTATATTTTCATTTGCTAGTGTCTCAAACGCCAAAGAAGCAACGCCACTGTGAGATTTCATACCAACACCAACAATTGAGACTTTAACGATTTCACTATCGTACTCGATTTTAGCTGCGCTATTTAACTCTTGCATAACTTTTTTAGCGATTTCAAGCTCATTTTGTGGAACTGTAAAGCCAAGATTTGTTGTTCCATCGATGCCAACATT
This sequence comes from Campylobacteraceae bacterium, assembly GCA_047974135.1. Taxonomy (GTDB): domain Bacteria; phylum Campylobacterota; class Campylobacteria; order Campylobacterales; family Campylobacteraceae; genus JAIRQK01. Next base: position 21,557 of record JBKECC010000121.1, read on the forward strand.
TTGGATAATCATGTCAACATTTATACTAGCTTCTGCTAATTTTTTAAATATATTTGCAGCGATTCCTGGTTTATCAGTTACGCCTCTTAGGGTTACTCTTGCTTGATTTTTATCTAATGCTATACCGCTAACGATTGGTTGTTCCATTATATTTTCTTCCTTTGTTATAAGTGTTCCTGGATTATTGCTAAAACTGCTTTTACTTACCAGATTGACATTTAATTTTTTTGCCATTTCAACTGAACGATTTTGTAAAACCTTTGCTCCAAGCGAAGCTAGCTCTAGCATCTCTTCGTAGCTTATCTTATCTAGCTTTTTAGCCTTTGGTTCAATGCGAGGATCTGTTGTGTATATACCATCAACATCTGAGTAAATTTCACACAAATCAGCGTTTAGTGCTCCTGCAATTGCAACAGCAGATAAATCACTTCCGCCACGACCCAAAGTTGTAACTTTGCCATTATTTGTTATACCTTGAAAACCAGCAACAACCACTATCTTGCCAGCATCTAACTCTTTTCTCATAAAAGAGCTATCAATACGTTCAATATGAGCTTTTGTGTGAATACTATCTGTAACAATACCAGCTTGTCTTCCACTCATAGCAACAGAAGGATATCCAGCTTCATTTAAAGCGATAGATAAAAGCGCACTTGTTACTCTCTCTCCAGCACTAAGAAGCATATCCATCTCTACTCGTGAAGGAATCTTACTAAAATATTCTGCGTATTCTATAAGCTTATTTGTCTCACCGCTCATCGCTGAAACTACTACGACAAGGTCGTTACCCTCTTTTTTTGTTTGGATAACTCTCTTTGCCACCTCTTTGATTCTCTCAAGTGTGCCAACACTTGTGCCACCGTACTTTTGGACTACCAACATCGTTACAAGTATCCTTTTCTCTTAAAATAATCCAAAACTTGTTTATAAACAGGTTTTTTAAAATGCGTAATATAATCTAAAACTTCTTCTATTCTTATAAATTTGTAATCAATAAACTCTGCATCTTTTGTATCTAAATCTATCTTTGCTTTGTTTTTTAGCCTAACAAGATAGTATTTTTGTATCTGTCCGTCGTAAAATTTTTTCTCATCATTTTCATAGTACGACATCTTTGCTAATTTTTTATTTGGAAAATCGTAATACAACCAGCCGCTATATCTTGCAACAACCTCTATCTTTTTTGTGCCGATTTCCTCTTTTAGCTCACGAAAAAGTGCATCATCAGCATTTTCACCTTTGTCGATACCACCTTGTGGAAATTGCCAAGCATCTTTTATATCTTTTCTTTGTCCGATAAATACGTTACATTTAAAAGGATAATCAGGTGAGAGGATGATGGCAGCTACATTTGGTCTATAGACTTTATCATGTACTTTTACTTTTTCATTAACGATTTTTACGTCATTTTCATTAACTACTTCAATACTTTCACTATTTTCCAATTTGACGCCTTAATTTTTATGATGATTTTAGCTAAGATGTCATTAAATTTGTTTAAAAATAGAGAAAGGATTTACTTGCTTTTATATCTTCATATTCCATTTTGTGATAGCAAATGCGGATACTGTAGCTTCAACTCTTACACAAATTTAAATTCGCTCAAAATCTCTTATATGGACACAATTTTAACACAATTTAAAGAGGATGCGAAAAGATTTAAACTAAAAGAGAAACAAATCTCATCTTTTTTCATTGGTGGCGGAACTCCATCAACCATAAAAGCCTACATGTATAAACCTTTTTTTGATTTGATAAAACCATATTTGAAAGAAGATGCCGAAATAACAACAGAGGCAAATCCAAATTCAGCAAGCAAAGAGTGGCTAAGTGAAATGCTACTTCTTGGTGTAAATCGCTTAAGTTTTGGAGTTCAAAGTTTTGATGATAAAAAGTTAAAGTTTTTAAACAGAAGTCATAAAGGTGGTGAAGCTATAAATGCAGTTAAAATCGCAAGTGAAATTGGATACAAAAACATCTCTATTGACTTAATTTATGGAGTTCTTGGTGATACTAAAAAACTTTTAAAAAATGATATAAACATTGCTTCAAATTTACCCATAAATCACTTAAGTGCTTACTCTTTAACAGTTGAGGAAAATACACCATTTTTTTCACAAAAAAATGTACAAAATAACTCTTTATCTTTAGCACAGTTTTTTGTAGATGAGTTAAAGCGCAACGACTTTATGCAGTATGAGATTTCTAACTTCTCAAAAGGGTTTACGTGTAAACACAATCTTGGATATTGGCAGCATAAAAACTACATTGGCATTGGCGCAGGAGCAGTTGGATATTTAAAAAATCAAAGATTTTATCCACAAAATGATGTTAAAAAATATATAGAAAATCCGCTCTTACATGTAAAAGAGGATTTAAGTAAAAATGATCTTATTTTAGAGAAAATCTTTTTAGGACTTAGAAGTAAAATAGGAGTAGATTTAAAACTATTAAATGAGGAAAAAGTAAAAGATTTACTTGAAGATAACAAGATTTTTGTAAAAAATAAAAAACTTTACAATAAAGATTATTTTCTCTCCGATGAGATAGCGTTATATCTAACAAGTTAATGTTTACATGTAAAAAGAAAATTTATCATCTTTTGAGAAATTTTAGGTAAAATACGAAGTTTTATATATTTAAATTTTAAGGTTTTAGATACATGTTTGGCATTGGAATTTGGGAGCTTATGATAATCGCTGTTGTTGCGATAGTGTTTTTAGGTCCCGACAAACTCCCAGAAGCAATGGTAAAAATAGTAAAATTTTTCAAAACTTTCAGCAAAAGCATCAACGAAGCAAAACAAGCAGTTGAAGAAGAGCTAAATCTTCAAGAGTTAAAAGAAGATGCAAAAAAATATCGTGAACTTTTAGAAAAAAACACTAAAGAGATTAAAAAAAGTGTCTCTTTTGATGAGTTAGATAGCACATTAAAGGGCTTAAACGAAGATGTAAACTCAACTATCAATGATATAAAAAATGATATGAGCCCTGATGTTAAGAAAAAAGAAAACACAGATACAAAACTTTTAGAAGATAAAGAAAAACCCCAAACTATCGTAACTATGAAACCAAGACATCTTGAAGAGCTTGAAAACCAAACAAACGAAGACTCTTTAGCGCCAAGACAAGCTGAGGCGAGTGCAACTACAAAAGCAAAATATAAAAAAGTAAAAAAAGATGATAGCACAAAAGGCAGTAAGTAATGTTTGAAGAGTTAAAACCCCATCTAGCAGAGCTTAGAAAAAGACTTACAATTTGTGCTTTAGTTATCTTTGTATTTTTTGGAATCGCATTTTTGTTTTGGAAGCCAGTTATGTACTTTATGGCTGAGCCGCTTTTTAGCGTAATGTCACAAAGTGGAAATGCAACTATAGAGATGGCAAATAAAACTCAAGTTATTTTAGAAAACTTTGATGTGGCTAAAAATAGTGAGCAATATAAACAGTTTTTTATGACAAATGAGCCAATGGAAGCATTTTTTATGGCTTTAAAGATATCGTTTTTTACTGCACTTGTTTTTGCTATACCTGTTATATTTTGGCAACTGTGGCTCTTCATCGCTCCAGGACTCTATGATAATGAGAAAAAACACGTCATCCCATTTACTATATTTACAACCGTTATGTTTTTACTTGGTGGTGCATTTTGTTATCTTGTCGTTATGCCACTTGCTTTTAACTTTGTTATCAACTTTGGAAAAGACGTCTTTGTGTATATACCAAAGGTTACGGAGTATATAAGCTTTTTTATAAAACTTGTTCTTGCTTTTGGATTTTCTTTTGAACTTCCAGTAATTGCCCTATTTCTAGGAAAGCTTGGACTTATCACAGATAAAACGCTAAAAGACTCATTTAGATATGCGATAGTTTTAATCTTTATAGTTGCAGCTATCATAACTCCACCTGATGTTACTTCACAGATTTTGATGGCAATTCCACTTATACTTTTATATGGACTCTCCATCTTTATACTAAAAAAAGTAAATCCTTATGTTCCTGACGAAGAAGAAGAGACAGAAGAGGAAAATGCAAAAGCTTGATGAGAGTCTTCTTGGCAGTTATGATTATGATTTGCCAAGCGAACTTATCGCGACATATCCTGCAAATCCAAGAGAGAGTGCAAGACTTTTAGTTTACAACCGCGCCACAAAAGAGATAACTCACTCTACTTTTAGCGAGCTTTTTTCATTCTTACCAAAAGATATAGGTGTCATCTTAAATGATACAAAGGTTATAAAAGCTCGTATTTTTGGAAAAAAAGAGAGTGGTGGAAAAGTAGAACTTCTTTTTAACTCACCACTAAACAATAATAAATTTAAAGTTTACATAAGAGGAAAAGTTGCAAAAGGCACGAAACTCTTTTTTGATGAAGGCTTAGTTGCGACTATTTTAGAGTTACATGATGATGGAGTAAGAGTTGTAAGCTTTACATGTAAAGACAAACTACTTGGTACCACAGAACTTTTTGTTTTACTTGATAAGATAGGACACATCCCGCTTCCGCCATATATAAAAAGAGAAGATGAAAAAGAAGATGCAGTTGAGTATCAAAGTGTTTTTGCAAAAAACTATGGGGCTGTTGCAGCTCCTACTGCTTCGCTTCATTTTAGTAAAGAGATGTTAGAAATTTTGCAAAAAAATTACGATGTAAATTATGTAACTTTACACATTGGTGCAGGAACTTTTAAAAGCGTTGAAGTAGAAAACATACACTCACATAAAATGCATGAAGAGTTTTTTAGCATTCCTCATGATACAAAAAAACTACTTGAAAGCACAAAAAAACTTTTATGTGTTGGAACAACAAGTACTAGAACTGTAGAGTATTTTGCCAGAATAAAAAAAGATGAAGGCTATTGTGATCTGTTTTTAAATACAAAAAATCCTCCCATTCGCACTGACTTTTTACTTACAAACTTTCATTTACCAAAATCAACACTCATTATGTTAGTATCAAGCTTCATAGGGCTTAGCGAAACTTTGAGAATCTATAAAACGGCAGTTAGTGAAAAATACCGCTTTTTCTCTTATGGCGATGCGATGCTCATAATTTAACTTTACATGTAAGGAATTTAAAATGACAAAAATATATGGAATTAAAACTTGTGGAAGCGTTGTGAAGGCTTTTAATTTTTTCAAAGCTCATGATTTGGCTTACGAATTTGTAGATTTTAAAGCAACCCCTGTTGATGAGAAAAAGATAAAAGAGTGGTTACAACTAACTGACTTAGCAACACTTTTAAACACAAAAGGCACAAAGTACAAAACCCTAAAATTAAAAGATTTAAACTTGGACAATGGTGCAAAGGTAGAATGGCTATCAAAAGAGAATCTTCTCATCAAACGCCCAGTTATCGAGTTTAACAAAAAGCTTATTGTTGGATATGATGAAGAGAGATACAAAAAAGAGTTTTTGTAAGATATAAGTCTACATGTAAACCTATTTTTTACTCATGAGGTATCGTTCTAGGATTATAACAGCCGAGAGAGAGTCGATTTTTCCATCTTTTTTTTGTTTGGTGATACCACGCATTCTCTCTTTAGCTTCATATGAACTAAAATCTTCAGCCATAAAAACAACTTTATTTTTAAAGTTTAAAAGGGATACAAAGTGCTTTATTCTTCTTTGCATCTCATCGGCACTTTCACCTTCATTTGGAAGCCCAACAACTAAAGTATCTATCTGCCATTCATTTAAAAAGTTATCAACCTCGCTGGCTGCTTGATTTCTATTTTTTCTTAAAATCGCATTTTGTGGTGTTACTATATTTTCATCCAAACAAAGTGCAACACCAATGCGTTTTAGTCCTATGTCAATGCTTGCAAGTTTCATACAATACTCACTCGCATTTGTGAAATTTTTATCTTGCCTTCTAGCTCATACTCATATATCTTATCGCCAAATTTTGCTAAACATGCGTTTAAATCGCTATTTTTGATACAAAACTCAAGTATTTCGTCTTTTATCATGAGAGTATTCGTATCACTAAAAAGCTTTACAAAATTATCCATATCTTCTATAGTCTTTGCTTTTCCCTCTTTAACTAACATCTCAGTTCCACTACTCTCGCCAAGTCTATGTGGCAAAACAAAGATAGGGACTCCAAATTTTAGAGCAAACTCGGCACTTCTCATGGAGCCACTGTTTATCTCTGCTTGAGATATGACAAGAGCGTTGCAGAGTCCAACAACAAGACGATTTCTTAAAACAAAACTATAGTTTGTAGCTCTTGTGCTTACTTTGTATTCACTAAGAAGTAGTCCATCTTTTGAGATATTTGTCAAAAGTTTTTCATTTATTTTTGGATAAAAGATGTCAAGCGAGCTGGCTAATAGTGCTATTGTATTTGGAAAAGCTCCAGCGTGTGCACTTGCATCAATCCCCATCGCTCCACCACTTACAACTACAATTCCAGCTAAAGAGAGTTTTTGTGCGAGTTTATACGTCATATCTTTGGAGTAAAAAAGCGCGTTTCTGCTTCCAACTATCGCTACTTTTTTTCTACTTAAAAGAGATAAATCACCAACTGCATACAATTCAAGTGGTGGATTTTCTATCTCTTTTAATTTTTGTGGAATCTCAATTTGTTCTATTTTGTGCATAGTATAAATCTTTTAGATATATAACTTCGACTTCATTTTTAAGATAAGGAACTGCCTCTTTTAAAACTGAAAGTGTCTCTTTGTGAGGATGTCCTATAGCTATGGCGTAACCTTTTTTCTTAGCTATATCAACTACAAGGTTAAGCTGATTTCTTATGTATGTTTTTTCTATCTCGTGATCTAAAAATACATCTCTTTCAAGAAGTTTTTTGTTTAGTTTTTTTGCAACTTCTGGAGCTTTTGTGTCTGCCGTTGTTCTACTGTCTACAAATATAAGCCCAAGTTCATCCATCGCATAAAAAAGCTTTTCCATGGCTCCTTCATCTGCTGTAAATTTACTTCCTGTGTGTCCATTATAAAATACAGTATTTGGAAACTTCTCTTTAAAACTTCTTAGTCTTTCATACATTTGAGAATAT
>JBKECC010000020.1:0-45146 GCA_047974135.1 Campylobacteraceae bacterium
AGCTATAGAACAACCATTACACTCTATACATCTATCTGTGTCTGTATAGAATTTCATACGAGATATGTTATTTGTACTACTCATAATCTCCCCCTTACGCTTTTTCTATGCGGCAGAGACCAGTTTTGGTCTCAGGTATTTGCGTCATTATGTCGTAACCGTAACCAACAACAGTATTTGCCGACTCACCTATGGCATATGGCTTCGTATGTTCAGGATAGTTTTTACTTAAATCTTTTCCTTGGAAAACGCCCATAAAGTGAAACGGTAAAAAGACAGTATCAGGAGCAACCGTTACAGAAAATTTTGCCCTCATGAGAGCTTTTGTTCCCTCAACTCCATATACCCAAACCTTTTCGCCATTCTTTACATGTAAACTTGCTGCTAAATTTGGATGGATGTTTACAAACATCTCTCCATCAAGCGCACTTAAATACTTAGATGCTCTTGTTTCTGCTCCTGCACCACTGTGAGTTACAAGACGTCCAGTTATCATAATAAGAGGAAAATCCTTCACCCAATCTTGTTTTGTTTGCTCGCTTATATATTTTGTGTCCACTCTAAAGTGATTTTGTTTATCTGGATATGTTGGATATTTTTTTGCTAACTCTTCAAATGGCGCGTGTATCGGCTCTCTGTGGATTGGTATTTGATCTGGAAAATTCCAAGCTTTCGCTCTCGCTTTGCCGTTTCCATAAGGACTTAGTCCAAGCGCTAAACCTTTTTTTATCAAAATACCACTCAAATCGGTAGCAAAATTTTTGCCCTTTACTGTTTCTCTCTCTTCATCGCTAAATTTTACGCCTATGCTCTCTAAAAGTTCAAGTGATAATGGAGCGTGACCTTTTTTGATAGCTGAATTAACTGGTGCGCTTCCCTCGCCTGCTAAAAGTGTTTCACCTTCATACTCAAATCCCCAATTTAAACGAAATCCCATACCGCCTTCGCTTACTGGAATATCTATATTGTAAAGATTTGGACTGCCACAATGCGTTTCGCTCCAACAAGGCCACGGAAGTCCATAAAATTCGTTTTTAAATTCGCCTTTTCCTCTTATGGTTACCTCATCAAATAGATGCCAATTTTCTTGATGTTTTTTAAGTCTTTCAGGCAAATGTCCGCCCATTCCGATAGAACGAACACCTCTTGCGATCTCTCTTGTTGCATCTTCTGGCCAAGTAAAATTGCCTTTTCCATCGCCAAGTGTTTTAGTATATTCGTCATAAAAACCAAGTCTTTTTGCTAATTCAAATATAATATCTTCATCACTTTTGCACTCATATATAGGTTCAACGACTTTACTTCTCCACTGGACATTTCTTCCTGTTGCCACAACCGAACCACTTGTTTCAAACTGCGTCGAAACTGGAAGTATAAACATGTTATCTTTTCTATCGGTTAAAATAGCTGCATCATTTATAAATGGGTCTGTTATAACAAGCAAATCAATCCCATCAAGTCCTTTTTTTACCTCTTGGAGTTGTGCCGTTGAAGTGATACCACAGCCCATAACAACCAACGCCTTTAAGTCTGTCCCCGCATTATAAATCTTCTCATTTTGCGTAACACCTTCAGACCATCTTGCAAGAGTGAATCCGCTTTGATTCATCATCTCCGGAGTTTTGAAACGAGATTTTAAATAATCAAGTTCAACCTTCCAAACATTGGCAAAATGTGCCCATGCACTAGCTCCTAAACCGTAATATCCTGGCAACGTTTCAGAAGAACAACCCATATCGGAAGCTCCTTGTACGTTATCGTGTCCTCTTAAGATATTTGTTCCACCTCCACTTTTGCCTATATTTCCTAAGATCATTTGAAGGATTGGCGCTATTCTTGTATTGCTTGTTCCGATTGAGTGTTGTGTTAAACCCATCGTCCAAATAAACGAGGCTGGTTTTAATTTTGAAAACTGTTCTGTAACTTCATACAAATCTTTTTGGGAAATTCCTGTGATTTTTTCAACTACATCTGGTGGATATTTTTTTGCCTCTTCTATCACCTCTTTGTATGCAAAAACCCTATCATCAAGGTATTTTCTATCTTCCCAGCCATTTTCTACTATTAAATTTATCATACCAAGTATGAAAGCTATGTCGGTGCCGGAGCGAATCCTTATAAACTTATCTGCTTTTGCAGCTGTTTTAGTAAAACGAGGGTCAACTACGATAATCTTTGCACCATTGTTCTCTTTGGCTTTTAAAAAGTGTTGAAAACCAACTGGGTGAGCCACTGCTGGATTTGCTCCAACAACCAAAATGGCTTTAGCAAATTGCAAATCACTAACTTGATTTGTCATCGCACCATAACCAAACGTGTTTGAAACGCCAGTAACAGTTGAACTATGGCAAAGTCTTGCTTGATGGTCTATATTGTTAGTTCCAAAAAATGCTGCAAATTTTCTAAAATAGTAAGCTTGTTCATTGCTCATCTTTGCTGAACCTAAAAACTGAACGGCGTCTGGTCCATGTTTTTCTCTTAAACTTATAAGTTGTGAACAAATACTCTCATATGCTTCCTCCCAACTAATCCTCTTCCAAGCACCATTTTCCTTTTTCATAGGAAACTTTAGCCTAACTTCTGAACGAAGCATATCTATCATGCTTGAACCCTTACAACAGTGTCCGCCGTTGCTGAGTGGATGGTCTTGGGCGACTTCTTGTCTTACCCAAACACCGTTATGTACTTCGGCTCTAACGCCACAACCAACCGAACAAACGTTACAAATGGTTTTTACAATTTTTGAGCCCGGATATGGATTTTTAATCTCATTAGGGGTTGCCTCTCTTGTAACGCCACTATTTGCAAATGTTGAAGTTGCTCCAAAAGCAGTTGCAACCGCAGCCATTTTTAAAAAACTTCTTCGCCCGATTCTACTTGTTAGTCTCTTTGTTTTTTCTATCATTTAAAACTCCTAAATTGCCTGCATTAAATACGCAAGCACTAACCAAAGAACATCTTCTGCCCTGCTTTAAAACAGATAAACACAAGGCAGAAATATGTCAAACCTTGACACTAAAAGTAAATGATATTGATTTATAATAAGTAATATTTTGCAAGAAACAACAAGTTATATTGGCTGTTTTTTAGCATTTTGATACCTATGTTAGCTTAACACGTAAGCAAATATCACTACACTTAAACGCTTTGGATGATTTTATAAGGTGCAACATTTTGTATTACATGTAAATAAAACTATCCAATTTGGGTAAAATAAATTTTACCGTTTGAAATTTATCAAAATGCGTCTTAAAAAGTGTTTAAGAAAATTTTAAGATTAATATGCTTTTTTTGCATATTTCTCTGTTTCGTGGAAATTTTTGCATGAAAGTAGTTGTTTGTTGGGGTTAGAGTACCAAAAATGGCACTCTAAAATGTTTTAAAAAGTATCTTTTAACTCTTTTTTGGCTTCTTCTAGTTTGTATTCGGCTTTTTTAATCTTCTCTTCTCTTTTTTCTATCTTGTCAGATTTGCCTTTTACTTTAGCTTCTTCAAGTTCTGCTTTAGCCTTTTTTAACTCATCTTCACGCTCTTTTACATCTTTTTGAAGATCTTTTTTTAAGCTATCGTCTGTGCAGTATTTTTTAGCATTTTCAAGCGCTTCTTCAAGTCCTTTTATCTTATCTTTGTGATTGTACTCTTTTGCATAAGCCAACTCCTTTTCAATCCTGTCTTGCTTTAAGGCGCAACCTTTTAATTTTGCATCTTGTGCATATAAAAAATTTGATAAAAGCGCTGCTGTAATACCTAGAAAAACTATCTTTTTCATCTTATCTCCTTGGAATTTCAAAAGATTATACACATTTACATGTAAACGATTTTACATGTAAAGTATTAAAGAGGGTTTTTGCGGTTTTTATGAAAGATTTTTTACAAAAAGTAACTATTGTGGATAAACTTTTTGGCTGTTTTTTGTGCGTTGCGGTAAAAAGCGTTAAGAAATTTAAGTGAGAAAGCGTTTTAAAAAACAAATGTTTGAGGTATTCCCGAGTTTTTGTTTTTTAGCATATGAAGCGAAAATTTTAGGTTTTTTTTGACCTTGCGCTTGAATTTTTGTTTCTTTTTCTTCAAGGAAAAAGGAAGAGAAGAAAACTCAAAGTTTAGTTGCAACAATGAAGAGTAAAATAGTTTTTTATACAATTATTTTAGTTATTTTCATCTTTTTTAACAATTTTCTCGTGCCACTCATTTAGTGTTTTTTCAAAACCAATGTTTGAGCTTGTGTAAAAATGCAGTTTTTTCTTTGTATAGTCTTGTTTTACCCAACCACCAAAATCATGTGGATATAGATATCCTTTTGGAGATGGGCTTTTTAAGTGATTAAGCATAGGAAGTGCTGGGTTATTTTCTACATAATTTTGCGCGGCACCTATAGCTTTATATGAACTGTTTGACTTTGGAGAAGATGCTAGATAAACAACACATTGTGAGAGGATTATCCTCGATTCTGGATAGCCTATGCGACTAACAGCTAAAAGTGTGCTTGTTGCAAGATTTAAAGCGTTTGGATTTGCATTTCCAATATCTTCACTTGAGAGTATCACCAACCTTCTTGCTATAAAATCTGCGCTCTCTCCACCATCGATTAATCTTGCTAAATAATAAAGTGCAGCATCTATATCGCTTCCTCTTATACTTTTTATCATTGCTGATATTAAGTTATAGTGACTATCATCACTGCTAACACCATCTTTTAAGGCGCTTGGGCGAAGGTTTTTTAAGAGTTCTATGTCTATTGTACTGTTTACATGTAAAGCGTATTCAAGAAGGTTTAACATCGCTCTTGTATCGCCTGCGGATGAACTTATAAGATAGCTTACTGCCTCGTTATCAATCTCAAAAACAATCTCTTTTTGTACTCTTTTTAATACATCTTCTAAATCCTCATGAGTTAAAGGTTTGAACTCAAAAAGCATAGAGCGAGAACGAATGCCACTTGTTAGTGTAAAATAAGGATTTTCAGTAGAAGCTCCGATGATTAAGGCTTTATGCTCTTCCATCGGCAAAAGTAACACTTCTTGTTGAGTTTTAGATAAACGGTGAACCTCATCAACAAAGATGAGAGGTTTTAAGAGCGTGTTTTCATGCATTGAAAAAATTTTTCTAAACTCTTCAACTTTTAGGCTTGTTGCATCCATCTCATAAAATGGCATGTCAAGCTCATGAGCGATGATTCTAGCCATCGTAGTTTTCCCAGTTCCAGCTGGTCCAAAAAACATAGAGTGAGGCATTTTCTTGCTTTTTAAAAGTTTATAAAAAGCTGCGTTTTTGCTAGTTAAATGCTTTTGTCCACTTACCTCTTCTATTGTTTTTGGGCGAAACTTGATGGCTAAATTGTCCATTTTAATAGTACACTTTGTTTTCTTTTAGAAAATCTCTAAGTTCGTCATACTCTTTATTTGTTAAAAATCTGTGTTTTCCACTTTTAAGAGTTCCTAAATCAACTCTTCCATAACTAACGCGCTTTAAGTCCACGACATCTGCATCAAAATAGGCAAAAAAGCGTCTAAGTTCTCTGTTTTTACCCTCATTTATCATAACGCGAAGTTTTGTATAGCCTCCACTACTTCCAAAGATATCAAAGGCAAGAAAAGGTGCAAAATCCATGCTTTTTATATCACTTTGCGCATGAGCTCCCTTGCTTGCATCATCAAGGTGCAACCCTTCTTTCATGGCATTTTTCATAACCTCTGTTACTTCGCCTTTAACTTTGATGTAGTAAACTCTCTCTAAATCACTATGCATAAGCGCATCAGCGATAGGTGCAGCGTCAGTTAGCAAAAGCAAGCCTTCGCTTGCATAGTCAAGTCTTCCAACGCTTAAATAGTGAGCAAATCTCTTTGGTAAGTTATCATAAATAGTTTTTCTACCTCTATCATCTTTTTTACTAACAAGTTCGCCTTTTTGTTTGTTATAAACTATAACTGTAAATTCGCTTTTTTTGGTTACTCTTCTATCATTTACCTCTATAGTATCATCATAACTAACAGTGGTTGCAAGGTTTGTTTGAACTCTGCCGTTTACCCTCACCTTTCCATCAGCTATAAGTTTATCGGCTTCGCGTCTTGAGTATTTTGTATTGTGCGAGATGTATTTGTTTAATCTCAAATTTTCATTTGTCATTTTATCCCTGCTTCGATTAAATCGTGTATGTGTAAAGTTCCTATAGGGCGATTTTTGTCATCTACAACTATTAAAAGTTGTATTCTGTACTCTTCTATCATTAAAAGTGCATCGCTTGCAAGAATGGTTTTATCTTTTAAGACTTTTGGGTTTTTTGTTGCATATTTTAGCGCATTTTCATTGATTGAAAAGTCCTCTTTTGTTAGTGCGCGTCTTAAATCTCCATCGCTTAAAATAGCACTCAAGCTTCCTTTTTCATCAAGTAATAAAACATTTCCCATCATGCCATGAGTCATAACATCAATAGCCTCTTTTATAGAAGTTTTTTCACTAACTATTGGAATGTTTTTTGTCTTCATCAAGTCAGACACTTTTACAAAAAGTTTTTTACCCAAACTTCCGCCTGGATGGTAAGAGGCAAAATCCTCTTTTTTAAAATCTCTTTTTTTCATCAAACAAACAGCAAGTGCATCACCAAGAGCAACTGTTAGTGTTGTTGAGCAAGTTGGAGCAGCGTCTAGTGGACAAGCTTCTTTTTCAACATAGATAGATAAAAACACATCGCTATATCTTCCAAGTGAGCTATCCACACTTTTTGCCATACCAATAAGTGGAATGTTAAATCTTTTTATATGAGGTAAAATCTTTATAAGCTCTTCGCTTTCTCCGCTAAAACTTATAGCCAAAACGCTATCTTCATGTCCAATCATTCCAAGGTCTCCATGAAGCGCCTCTGTTGGATGAAGGAAAAAACTACTTGTTCCAGTACTAGCCAAAGTTGCAGCAATTTTCGCTCCAATTAGTCCGCTTTTGCCAACTCCTGTTATGATAAGTTTGCCCTTTGTATTGTAGATAAGTTCAACCGCTTTTGTTATCTCATCTGTTAGTTTACTTGCTGCATCATTTAACTCTTTTGCTTCAAGTTCCATAACATCTTTTGCTATCTTTACAAAATCCACATAAACTCCTTACATAACGAAGATTGTTGGCACAATCGTTGGATATTTTTTATATTTTCTAAAAATGTGTTTTCTAACAACTTGGCGAATCTCATTTTCAACTGCTCTTTGATTTTCTAATATATCTTTTTTCACATTTGATAAAAATTGAACTAACACTTCTTCCATATCTTTTGAAAATGCTTTATCGTCTCTATCTGCTACAAGTCCATAACTAACAACTTTTGGTTTGCCGATGAGCTTCTTTTCACTTCTATCGATTTGGGCTATAATCATAACAACACCAGCGTCAGAGAGTTGCTGTCTATCTTTTACAACATCATCTTCAATCTGTCTATTTATTTGGTTATCTATAAACACTTTACCAGTTTTTACTTTTTTAACTTTTTTCATGTATTTATTGCAAAGTTCTATCTGATCGCCATCTTCCATTAATACTATATTTTTCTCTTCAACACCACAATCTACAGCTGTATCTTTGTGTTTAAGTATATGATTATACTCTCCATGAACTGGCAAGAAAAATTTTGGTTTCGTAAGACGTAAAATCAGCTTTTGCTCTTCTTGTGCAGCGTGTCCACTAACATGAATTTCACTAAAATCTTGATAAGCTACATTTGCACCACTTTTTAAAAGATAGTTCATAACTGTTGAAACATTTCCCTCATTTCCTGGGATTGCTTTTGCAGAAATGATGATTTGGTCAGTTGGTTTTATCTTTATGTGCCTATGCTCATCTGTTGCCATACGATAAAGCGCAGCCATAGTTTCGCCTTGCGAGCCTGTTGTAACTATCAAAACATCTTTATCGTTATATTTGTTAACTTCATGAGCATCTATAAAAATGCTTTTATCAAGTTTTATATAACCAAGCTCCATTGCCGTAAAAAGGTTTCTCTCCATTGAGCGGCCAATTACACAAACCTTTCTTCCGTATTTCAATCCATAATCAATAGCTTGATAAACACGGTGAATGTTTGAAGAGAAAGTTGACATGATAACTCTTCCCTTTGACTTTGCAAATAGTGCATCAAAAGTTTTTCCAACAGAACTTTCGCTTCTTGTAAATCCTTCTTTGTGTGAGTTTGTACTATCGCTAAGAAGACATAAAACGCCTTTTTCGCCATAATACGCAAATCTATTTAAATCTGTTGGATAACCATCTATTGGTGTGTGGTCTATCTTAAAATCACCAGTGTGGATTATAACTCCAGCATCAGTTGAGATAGCAAGAGCTGATGAATCAACGATAGAGTGCGTTATATGCATCCATTCAACTTCAAATTCGCCTATTTTATATACTTTTCTCTTTTCTACTGGGCGAAAAAGTGTGCGTGCTGCTTTTAATCCATGTTCTTCAAACTTGTTTGAAATCATTCCAAGCGGCATAGGTGTTGCATAAATTGGAAATTGCATCTCTTTAAAAAGATACGGCATTGAGCCTATGTGGTCTTCATGAGCGTGAGTTATAACTATACCTGCGATTTTATTTTTTATCTGTTTTAAGTAACTAAAATCAGGCGTTAGTATGTCAACTCCTGGCATTGTACTATCTGGAAAGCTCATACCAACATCAATGATAATAGCACTATTTTCAGTTTCAATAACTGTTATATTTCCACCAATTTCACCAAGTCCACCAAGAGGAGTAATTTTTACTTTTCCTGTTGTGTTTATCTTGTTATATGAATGAAGTCTGTTATATTGCATCCTTGCATTTGCTTCTATAGCATTAGATAAAGCTTTTTGCCATGGTTCATTGCCAATAACAGGAGTTGGTGGTAGGTTAGTTCTTTTTGGTCTAGCATTTGGTTTTTTGTTTGGCTTTAGAGCTGTGTAGATTTTCATCTCTTCGTCTTGTTCGCCATTTGGTTTTATGTCATTTGTGTTATTTGGCTTGTTAGTACTTTGTGTTACTTCTTCATTTTTGTTTTGTACTGCTTCTTTTTTCTTTCTTGGTCTCCATTTTTTCTTTTTTGGAACTGTTTGTTCAGCGTTTGTAGAAGCAGGTTCTACCTTCTTTTCTTCCATATATTTTTCCCTTTTTTAACACTATTTTCTACAATATAATGTTAGTTTTTTAATTTGTTAAATAGGCGAAAATGAATATCGACTGAAATTTGATGGGGTCTCAGATTTTGCTCAATGCCAAAATCTATAAAAAGTTGTAAAACAAAAGCTTTCTCATAACTATTTGACAGATTTTTAAATAGCGTTTTGCGTGGAGCTAAAAAAGCTTTTTTCAAATACTTTAAAAAAGCAAATGCACTAATATTTTTATCTTCAAAATGTTTTTTTGTTAGTTTTACAACCGAAGAGATTACCTTTGGAGGAGGATTGAAAGATTCTGGAAAAACATCAGAAACAATCTCTACGCTACCAAATGCTTGAGTTAAAACGGATAAAGATGTATAGTTACTACTACCACAATTTGCACTTATTTTTTGTGCAACCTCTTTTTGAATCATCACTATAGCGCCTAAACAATTGGCATCTTCAAGTACATTTTCTATGATTGGTGTTGTTATATAATAAGGAAGATTGGCAACTAAAAGATAAGATTTCTCACACAAACTCTTATCTTTTTGCCAAAATTCTAAAACGTCACCCTCTATTAACTCAAGACGATTTTTTTCAATCTCTTCTTTAAACACAAACTTCAAGTGTTTAAATAAATCTCTATCTACCTCATAAGCTTTTAACTTATCAATTTTCAGTAGTTCTATCGTCAAATCACCTAAGCCAGGTCCGATCTCTACAAGAGTTAAACTCTTTGTATCGGGCATCGCTTGGATGATTTTATTTAAAATCGTTTTGTCTATTAAAAAGTTTTGACCAAACTGTTTTTTTGCTTTTATCTCCACTTTTTTAACCTAACTTTAATACGATGGCGGATTATATAGAAAAAATCCTTATTTTATTGTTATTTTAATAAAGTAATTTGGCTAATTGCAATATATTCAGTAGTTTTTTCTACTTGCTTTGATATTATCTTCTTTTTATTTTTACATGTAAAGGATTTTAAGCTTTTAATGAGAACTTTCGCAAAAAGAATCATACCGTGTCTTGATGTAAAAAATGGACGTGTTGTTAAGGGTGTAAATTTTGTTGGGTTAAAAGATGCTGGAGATCCCGTTGAAGTTGCTAAAAGATACAATGACGAAGGTGCTGATGAAATAACTTTTTTAGACATAACTGCAAGCAATGAAAATAGAGATACTATAGTTGATATCGTAGCAAAAGTTGCAAGAGAAGTTTTTATACCACTTACGGTTGGTGGTGGCATTAGAAAGCTTGAAGATATATATAAACTTTTACATGTAGGTTGCGATAAAGTTAGTCTTAACTCTGCTGCTATTGACAATCCAAATCTAATCAAAGAGAGTGCTACTCGTTTTGGTTCACAGTGTATTGTTGTAGCAATTGACGCAAAAAAAACAGGAAATAGTTGGAATATCTACAAACATGGTGGAAGAATAGACACAGGAATTGATGCATTAGAGTGGGCAAAAAAAGTAGAAGATTTAGGCGCTGGAGAGATACTTCTGACATCTATGGATAAAGATGGAACAAAGTCTGGTTATGACTTGGGGTTAACATCAAAAATGAGTTTAATGCTTGATATTCCTGTTATTGCAAGTGGCGGAGCTGGCACTATGGAGCATATAAAAGATGCTTTTACAAATCATGCCGATGCTGCACTTGCTGCTTCTATATTTCACTTTAGAGAGATTGATATTATGGATTTAAAGAGATATTTGAGAAATGAAGGCATAAGTGTTAGACTATGATAGTTTGTGCAGGAAACAATGAAACTTTTTCTTTTGCTACACCAATCGGCATTGGGTTAGTAAATAGTGCTATAAATCTAACAGAAATTTGCATAAGTGTAAAGCCAAAAAATATTTTATTTATTGGAAGTGCTGGAAGTTATGGAAAAGCAAAAATTTTTGATATCGTAACTTCAAATATTGCCACAAATGTAGAAATTGGATACTATAGAAACTCTTCATATAGCCCTATTTTTGGTGCTTTTGAAGGAATTTATAACAATGTTTCATGTGAAACATTGGATAAAAATTTAGTAAATTCTTCAAATTTTATAACTACATGTAAAGAAGAAGCAAAACTTTTTTCTGACAATAATCTATATATAGAAAATATGGAATTTTTTTCAGTTATATCAGTGGCAAAAAAGTTTAAAATCCCCTCTTTTGGCTTATTTTGTGTTACAAACTTTTGTGATGAAAATGCACATGCAGATTTTATGAAGAATCACAAAAAAGCCAAAGAGTTACTAGAGATAGAATTTTTAGAAAAATACCAAGAGTTTATATAGATGAAAGAGATAATTTTAGATTTTACAAAAGATGAATTGCAAGTAGCCGTAAAACCATCTTTTAGAGCAAAGCAAATTTTTAACTGGATTTATCAAAAGTACGCTTACTCTTTCGATGAAATGTTAAATTTACCAAAAGATTTGAGAACGAAGTTAGATAGTGAATTTACCATAATGCCGCTTCGAGCAGTAACTATTCAAACAAGCAAGGATGGAAGCAAAAAGTACCTTTTTGCACTAAATGACAATCACACGATTGAAACAGTTTTGCTGCCTATGAAAGTTGAAGAGTTTGATGAAGATGGAAATAGACTTCATCATACAAGATATACTATCTGCGTATCTTCGCAAGTTGGCTGCAAGATTGGCTGTGCTTTTTGCTTTACTGCAAAAGGTGGATTTGTTAGACACTTAAGTGCTGGAGAGATTTTAGCTCAAGTTTTATATCTTAAAAAAGACAATAACATAGAATCAAATAGACGAGTAAATATTGTCTATATGGGCATGGGCGAACCGCTTGACAATATCAAAAATGTTTCAAAAGCTGTGAATATTTTTACAGATTTAGATGGGCTCTGTATTAGTCCAAAGAGACAAACTATATCTACAAGTGGACTTAGTTCGCAGATTAAAAAGCTTGGCGAAATGGATTTGGGAGTTTTGCTTGCTATCTCTTTACATGCTGTTGATGATGAAAAAAGAGTAAAACTTATGCCAATAAACAAAGCTTACAATATAGAGTCAATCATAAATGCTGTAAAAGAATTTCCTATCGACATGAGAAAAAGAGTGATGTTTGAGTACCTTGTTTTAAAAGATGTAAATGACGATTTGGCTAGTGCAAAAAAGTTGGTAAAGCTTTTACATGGCATAAAAGCAAAGGTCAATTTGATACTTTTTAATCCTCACGAGGGAAGTGAATTTCAAAGACCAAACGCAGATGATGTTGAAAAATTTTGCAATTATTTAAACACTCATGGACTTCTTTGTACTATTAGACAATCAAAAGGTTTAGATATAAGTGCGGCTTGTGGACAGTTAAAGGAGAAAAAAGCAAATGAACATAGTTGAGATAGGACAGTTTATACTTATAGCTATCGTGGTTATAGTTGGTTTGGGTTGGCTTATAAAAGTTCTACTGCAAGAGAAGGATAACTAAAAGTTATCCCACTTTCCATGTTTTTTCTATCAAAAGTTTTTTATCATCATAAAGTTTCAGATTAAAAACATCATCTAATTTATAACTTCCAACACCTTTTGGAGTTCCGCTCATGATGACATCTCCATCTTCTAAACTCATAAAAGATTCAATCTCTTCAAGTACCATCAAAGGTTTATAAATCATCTGTGCTATTTCACCCTTTTGTTTTAGTACTCCATTTATAAAAAGTTCAAAATTTATCTTATCGTATCCGTCTATATCTACAAATTCGCTTAGAACCGCTGCGCCATCAAAAGCTTTTGCTCTCTCCCAAGGAAGCCCTTTCTCTTTTAAAACGCTTTGTATCTCTCTCTTTGTTAAATCTAAACCTATTCCAACTCCAGCAATTTCTCCGCCTTTTATGACAAAACAGATTTCACCTTCATAGTGGATATTCCCATCAAACATTTTTAATTTATCTGTTATAGATGAGTTTGGTTTATTAAACAGAACCATAGAAGATGGTACTTCATTTTTTAACTCATGTATATGCTCAACATAATTTCTTGCTACACAAATCACTTTGCTTGGAGTGATTCTCTCTCCACCAAAAACAATACTATTCATTTTTTGCCCCTTTTACTAGTTTTTTAAACTCATATTCTGCGTTGTACTCTGATTTGAAATTATACTCATTTGACTTAAAATTAAAACTAATACTATTTGCATGTAAAAGTAGTCTTGACGAGTTTGTCAAATGAACCCTCTCCTCTTCACTCATAAGCCCATCTAAAAACTTTGCTCCATCTTCCAAACTCTGTCCATAAATCGGATCACCAATTATGCAATGTTTCATGTGAAACATATGTACTCTTATCTGATGTTGTCTTCCTGTTTTTGGAGTTGTTTCTATAAGTGTGGCGTCTATATCATCAAAGTATTTTATAGGTTTTATATATGTTTGTGAATTTTTACCATTTTTGTCAATATAAACTTTTAACTTTATCAAACTAAAATCTGCATTAACTAAAATCGGCTCATCAATCAAGAACTCTTCATCAACTTTCCCTCTTACAAGTGCCACATATTTTTTCGTAACTGCTCTTGATTCAAAAAGAGTTTTGAGTTCATTTTCTACACCTTTGTGTTTTGATACAACTATAAGTCCACTCGTCTCACGATCAAGTCTGTGAACAACATTTGCATCTTTTCCAAAAAGTGATTTTATCTCATCATTTAAAGAGTACTCTGTATTTCTATTTTTTGGATGACTCAAAACCCCGCTTGGTTTTTCAAAGAGAGCAAAATCTTCATTTTCAAAAATAGGCTTTAACCCTTTTGGGTTTGGCTCGTAAGTTAAAAGAGAAATTTTTCCATTTATGATTTGTGATTTTGTTTTTACCACTTCGTCATTTTGTAAAAGTTGCGCTCTATCAATAACGCGCTGTGCTTCTCTCATAGAAAAAGAAAAATTAGAGACTAAAAAACTCCAAGCTTTTACAGGAGTTTCTATAAAAAAATCTTTTTTTATGTATGCCAAAATTTTCCCTTTTATTTTAAAGATTAATTGTATCACAAAAGCAGAGTTTAATATCTATGTAATTATTCAAAAATAGACAGAAATATTAAAAAAAAATAAAATAATTTGGTATTGATAATCCCTATATTTAGGGCTTTTGATGAAAAATATTTATTTTAAAATATAAGAGTTTTTTTACCCTATTTTTGATACAATCCTTTCTTTTAAAGAGTTGATTGTGGCTAAAAATTACTCTTTTTTTACTTTTACATGTAAATATTTTTATGTAAAATCTTACTCAAACTTCTATAAAAAGGTTATCAAATGGTTGAACGCTACTCACGTGAAGCGATGAAGCAAAAATGGACGATACAAGCAAAATATGATGCTTGGTTGAAAGTTGAAATCGCTGCAGTTAAAGCTTGGAATAAACTAGGTCTTATAAGCGATGAGGATTCAAAGAAAATCGCCCAAAATGCAAAGTTTAAAATAGAACGAATCGATGAGATTGAAAAAGAGACAAAGCACGATGTTATAGCATTTTTAACCTCTGTTAGCGAGAGCCTTGGCGAAGAGAGTCGTTGGGTTCATTATGGTATGACAAGTTCAGACTGTATAGATACAGCAGTTGCTTTGCAGATGAAAGAGTCTCTAGAACTCATTATAGAGGATGTTGAGACTTTACTTTTGGCATTAGAAAAACGAGCAAAAGAGCATAAATATACTTTGATGGTTGGAAGAAGCCACGGAATACACGGAGAACCTATAACCTTTGGTCTTGTTCTTGCTATTTGGTACGATGAGATAAAAAGAAGCTTGGAAAACCTTTTACATGTAAAGAAAGTTATAAGTGTTGGAAAGATAAGTGGAGCGATGGGAAATTTAGCTCATGCACCTATGGAACTTGAAGAGATGGTTTGTGAAAATTTAGGACTTAAGCCCGCTCCTGCGTCAAACCAAGTAGTTCAAAGAGATAGATACGCTGCACTTTTTAATGCTTTAGCACTTCTTGCATCAAGTTGCGAAAAGATAGCAGTTGCTGTTCGCCACTACCAAAGAACAGAAGTTTATGAAGCTGAAGAGTATTTTTCACCTGGACAAAAAGGAAGCTCTGCTATGCCACATAAGAGAAATCCAGTACTTAGTGAAAACATAACTGGACTTTGCAGAATGATAAGAAGTTATGCAACTCCTGCCATGGAAAACGTAGCACTTTGGCACGAGAGAGATATAAGCCACAGTTCAGTTGAAAGATTTATCTTGCCAGATGGCTTTATAACAACTGATTTTATGCTAGGACGTTTGAGTGGTTTGATTGAAAAACTTGTTGTTTATCCAGAAAATATGATGAAAAACCTAAATCTAACTGGTGGACTTATTTTCTCTCAAAGAATTTTACTCGAACTTCCAGCAAAAAATGTTTCACGTGAAGCTGCATACAAAATAGTGCAAAGAAATGCCATGAAAGTTTGGGAAGATTTACAACATGGCAAACCAGCTCTTGATTCAAACGGAGATAGCCTATTTTTGCAAAATCTACTAAAAGACGTGGATTTATCTGCAAAACTAACAAACGATGAAATTAGAGCGTGTTTTGACTATGATTACTATACAAAAAATGTAGACAGAATTTTTAAACGAGTTTTTGGAGATAAATAAAAATGTTAACAGTTATAAAAAGAAATGGAAGAACAGAACCGCTTGATGTCTCAAAAATCAAAAAATATACCTCTTCGGCAGTTGAAGGATTAGACAATGTAAGCTTGAGCGAGCTTGAAGTTGATGCAAAGATTCAGTTTCGTGACAAAATCACAACTGCAGAAATTCAACAAACACTTATAAAAACAGCTGTCGATAAGATAGACATTGATAGACCAAACTGGACTTTTGTTGCAGCTAGACTATTTTTATATGACTTGTATCACAAAGTAAATGGCTACTCTGGATATGGGCACTTAAGAGACTACTTAGCTAAAGGTGAAGAAGCTGGAAGAATAGTTTTGGGCTTAAAAGAGAAGTATGATTTAGAAGATTTAAATAGTTATATAGATACTTCAAGAGATTTACAGTTTACATATCTTGGAGTAAAAACTCTTCATGATAGATATCTCATCAAAAACAAAAAAGGCGAGCCTATTGAACTTCCACAACATATGTTCATGGCTATCGCTATGTTTTTGGCTCAAAATGAGTTAAATTCGCAAGATTGGGCTAAAAAGTTTTATGATTTGATTAGCAAATTTGAAGTTATGCTTGCAACCCCTACCCTCTCAAACGCAAGAACCCCAAGACACCAATTAAGTTCTTGCTATATTGGTTCAACTCCAGATAATATTGAAGGTATTTTTGATAGTTTTAAAGAGATGTCGCTGCTTAGCAAATATGGTGGCGGTATTGGTTGGGATTGGAGTTTAGTTCGTGCGATGGGCGGAAGTATCGATGGACACAAAAATGCAGCTGGTGGAATCATACCATTTTTAAAAATCACAAACGATATAGCAGTTGCAGTTGATCAACTAGGTACTAGAAAAGGGGCGATTGCAGTTTATATAGAGACTTGGCACATGGATATCTCTGACTTTTTAGACTTAAAGAAAAACTCTGGTGAAGAGAGAAGAAGAACTCATGAACTTTTCCCTGCTCTTTGGATAAATGACCTGTTTATGAAAAGGGTGGAAGAAGATGCTATGTGGACACTTTTTGACCCTGCTGAAACTCCTGATTTATGTGAAGTTTATGGAGCCGAGTTTGAAAAAAGATATATGGCTTACGAAAAAGATGAAAGTATTACAAAAGAGAAAGTAAAAGCAAAAGAGTTGTGGAAAAAGGTACTTACTAACTACTTTGAAAGCGGAAGTCCGTTTCTTTGTTGGAAAGACAATGCAAACAGAGTCAATCCAAACAATCACAAAGGTATCATAAGAAGCTCGAACCTTTGTACTGAAATCTTTCAAAATACCGCTCCAAATCACTACAAAATAAAAGTAGTTTATGAAGATGGCACTCATGAATCATTTGAAGAAAGCACTCTTGTTAGCGTTGATGGCGGTATAACAAAACCTGCTAAAAAGATAACAGCTCTTGATAGCATAAATGGCAAAAACGTATTTATAGTTGAAAAAGAGATGGTTGAAGGAAAAACAGCAGTTTGTAACTTAGCAAGCGTAAACCTATCTTTGATAAACGCAAAAGAGGATATAGAAAGAGTTGTACCAATAGCAGTTAGAATGCTAGATAACGTGATAGAGCTTAACTTTTACCCTCACGCAAAAGTAAAACACACAAACCTACTCTCTCGCTCAATCGGACTTGGAGTTATGGGTGAAGCACAAATGCTAGCAGAAAATAGCATCGCTTGGGGCGGATATGACCATTTTGCAAAGATTGATGAGATAATGGAAGCAATCAGTTACAACGCCATAAAAGCTTCAAGTAACTTGGCAGTTGAAAAGGGGAAATACCCTGAGTTTGAAGGTTCAAAATGGAGCAAAGGTATCTTCCCTATTGATGAAGCAAACGCTGAAGCTAAAAAACTTGTAGACCGTGGCGGACTTTTTGGATACACATACGACTGGGAAAAACTAAAAGAAAAAGTAAAAACTGATGGTATGAGAAATGGTTATTTGATGGCTATCGCTCCAACAAGCTCTATATCTATTTTGGTTGGCACAACGCAAACTATTGAGCCAGTGTATAAGAGAAAATGGTTTGAAGATAACCTCTCTGGCGTTATACCAGTTGTTGCACCAAAACTCTCACCTGACACTTGGGGATTTTACACGCCTGCTTACGATTTAGACCAAAGAGTTTTGATAAAAGCTGGCGCTGTTCGCCAAAAGTGGATAGACCAAGGACAAAGCTTAAATATCTTTATCACGCTTGATAAAGCAAGTGGAAAATACTTAAATGACATATATATGCTTGGCTGGAAACTTGGGCTAAAATCGGTATATTATCTAAGAAGTCAATCACCAGAGACAACAGCTGTTGACGACGTTGCAGATAGAAGCATCGAGTGCGAGGGTTGTCAATAACTCTCATTTCTTACATGTAAACTCTTTACATGTAAGACTTTTTCGTTAAATAACTCTTAACTATGTTGTTGTATTGTAACTTATAAAAAATATAATAAATCAAAATTATAGGAGAAAAAGATGAGTAAAAAAATCTTATTTGTTGTAACAAATCATGGTGTAAAAGGTAGTTCTGGACAAAAAACTGGATATTACTTAAGCGAAGTTTCTCATCCGCTAAAAGTTTTGGTAGATGCTGGTTATGAGATAGATTTTGTAAGTCCACAAGGCGGAAACCCTCCAGTTGATGGACTTGATTTGAATGATGCCACAAATAAAGCTTTTTGGGAAGATGCCTTTTATCAAAACAAAATTCAAAATTCAAAAAAACCATCAGACATTAACCCAAGTGATTATGTTGCTATATACTATGCAGGTGGACATGGCGTTATGTGGGATTTTCCAGACAATAAAGAACTTGCTACTATTGCAGCAAAAATATATGAAAATGGTGGCGTTGTAAGTGCAGTTTGCCACGGACCAGTTGGGCTTACAAACATAAAACTTAGCGATGGGAAATACTTAGTAGATGGCAAAAAGATAAACAGCTTTACAAATAAAGAGGAAGATTTAGTAGGATTAAGCGACGTTGTGCCATTTCTACTTGAAGATAAATTAAAAGAGCGTGGTGCTATTTTTGAAAAATCTGCTCCTTGGCAAGTTCACGTAACAAGCGATAAAAGAGTAGTTACAGGACAAAATCCTCAATCTGCAACTGGAGTTGGAAAAGCTATAGTAGACGCTTTAAAATAAACCTGCCCTCTTCTTACATGTAAACTTTTTACATGTAAGATACTTTTTTGATAATAGTTTCATATTCTTATCTCCATATAAAAACAAGTTGTACAATCTTTAGTTATCTATAGATAAAGGAAAAGTTTATGAAAAAGATTAAAATTCTCCCAAATGGTCCGTATGAAGTTACTGGATTTACTAACTTGATAGAAGAGACTATAAAACCAAAAAATCACGTCCTAGCAGCCGTTAAAACAAAAGATATAGAAGTTACCGATGCTTTTCATCTCTGTCGCTGTGGCGAATCAAAAAATAAGCCTTTTTGTGATGGAAGCCACAGAAACGTCAACTTTGATGGAACAGAAACGGCCGATACAAGAGCTTACTTGGAGAGAGCAACACTTCAAGAAGGTGCTGGTGTTAGTTTGCTTGATGATAACAGATGCGCATTTGCAAGATTTTGCCACCGCGAAAGAGGTGAAGTTTGGACACTAACAGATGAATCAGCAGACGCTGAAAACAAAAGAGAAGCGATAGAAGGTGCCAGCGCTTGTCCAACAGGAAGATTAACCGCTGTACTTAATAACACGCTTTTAGAAAACAAATACGAGCCAAGCATTAGCATCGTACAAGATCCGCTTAAAAGAGTGAGTGCTGGTATTTTTATACGTGGTGATTTTGTACTGGAGAGTGCAAGTGGAAAATTTTACGAAAAAAGAAACAGACTGGCACTTTGCCGTTGTGGAAAATCAGAAAACAAGCCATTTTGTGATGCTGTCCACGTAACTACAAACTTTAACGATAAAAATTAAAGTAGATATTTTTCTTTACATGTAAGAGTTTACATGTAAAGAAAATGCAATTCAACTTACTTTTTTAAACTATCAAATAATGAGCAAGATAACTTATGGTTTAATTCACAGGCTTTCTCATAATGTTTTTTTGCTTTTTCAATATCTCGCTTTTTGTTAACCAAACCAATAGTATACATATATCCTAGCAGAAAGCAACTTTCAGTTATGTTGTTTTTACATCCTATGCTAAATTTTTTCTCTGCTTGATAAAACATTTTATTTGAAAAAAGAATCTTACCCGATATATGACAACCTGCATATTGTTTTTTATCGCAAGAGTATTTTGCATATTTCTCCGCTTCTTTTAAATTTTTTTCTACACCTTTACCATTAATATATAAAAGTGACACAGCAGGGCAATCTTCTAAAACTCCACTATCGCAACGATATTTTTTTTCATTAAAATATCTCTCATCTTCTTCTTTTGATATCTCTTCAGAGTTTAGTGATTTTAATATGTAGCAACTGTTTTCATCTCCTAGTTCGCAAGCTTTAACCAAATAAGTTGCAGCTTTTGTAGTGTTTTTTTGTGTAATATCTGTATCTTTTGCATAAATATGAAATAGTGCAAGACAAGATATAGCATGCTCTTTGTTATCACAATTTTCACTAAAAATTTCAATAGCTTTTATAGTGTTTCTTGGTACACCTTTTGCTTGTTGATATAGAAGTGCCATATTTGAACATCCATCAAGTTCGCCCATTTCACAAGCAAGGTTGTAATATTTCATTGCTATTTCAAAATTTGGTTCCGTACCAGTAATTTCATCATTCAAAACTCCAATATTAAGGCATGCCGTTGCTATATTATTTTTGCAAGCTAACACAAAATAATTCAAAGCTTTTTTATAATTTTTCTCTTCAAAATAGACTATTCCTAAATCACTACAAGCTTCAAAATCGCTTTCAATACAGAGTTTTTCTAAACCTTCTTTTTCGCTATTTGCATGGAGAAAAGAGACAAAACAAACCAAAATAAAAATAGCTATTTTTTTCATAACTTGAAACCTTATTGATTATTTTTTATTATTATATTAAATTATTATTTTAAATTCAAATTATAAAGAGTGAAAGATTTGTCTTTACATGTAAGAGTTTACATGTAAAGGAATTTTTGTATCAATAAGCCCATTGATATTGTTTTGTTATTTTGTCTTGTTCTTTGAAGATTTTTGCTGCATCATTTGCTAGATTTGGGTTTCGCAACAGTTCTCTACCGTATGCAACTAAGTCGCAAACCTCTCCTAAAAGTAGTGCTTCTCCCTCACTTGGAGTTGTTATAAGTCCAACTGTTATAACTGGAGTTTTGGCAGCATCTTTTATCTCTTTTGCATAACCTGACTGGTAAAGTGGCACAAGAGGAGGCATTAAAGGTTGGTTTTCTTGATTTGCTCCAGCACTTACATGTAAAATATCTATAGTTGTTTTTAATTTTTTTGCTAAGTATTTGCTACTTTCTAAATCCCAGCCATTCTCGCTCCATTCGGTTGCGGAAAGCCTTACAATTAGAGGTAATTTTACCTTCGTTTTAAACAATTCAGTAATTTCTAAAAGCAGCCTGCAACGATTGTCTAAACTTCCACCATATTTATCTGTTCTATTGTTAGACAGTGGTGATAAAAACTGATACAACAAGAAGCCATGAGCAGCATGCAACTCAATCGCATCGTAACCTGCCCTCTTCGCTCTTAGTCCAGCATTTACATAATCTTCTTTAAATTGCTCGATATCTTCTAGACTCATCTCTTTTGGAATTTCATAGTTTTTTGAGTATCTAATAGCGCTTGGAGCTAAGCGAATTCCATTCTTTACTTCGCTTTTTCTTCCGATATGTGCAAGTTGAACTGCTATTTTTGCACCAAAATTATGAACACTATCAACCAATTTTTTGTGAGATTTTTCTTGTGAATCAGTGTATAACCCTAAATCGTTGTTTGTTATTCTTCCATCACTTGTGATTCCAGTTGACTCAACGATGATAAATCCTACGTTACCTATAGCTCTTGCGCTGTAGTGATGTATGTGAAAATCATTAACTTCTCCAG
This sequence comes from Campylobacteraceae bacterium, assembly GCA_047974135.1. Classification (GTDB taxonomy): domain Bacteria; phylum Campylobacterota; class Campylobacteria; order Campylobacterales; family Campylobacteraceae; genus JAIRQK01. Next base: position 21,789 of record JBKECC010000020.1, read on the forward strand.
AGTTATCTTTTGCACAAAACATGCACATTGGTGGCATAACTATCCTATTTTTTAATTCCAATGTACCTATTTTGTATGGACTTAGAAGTAAACTCATCTTTACTCTCCTTATATAAGATAAAAATAGTCTCTATTCTAACTCCAAACTATAAATCAAAAAATAACTCTACTCTAAATGGATTTGTAACTAATATGCCCTTTGATATTGCAAAGTGATTTTCTCTTTTTCTTTCAAGATTTTTGCCGCATCATTTGCAAGATTTGGATTTCGCAAGAGTTCTCTACCATACGCAACTAAGTCGCAAGTCTCTCCTAAAAGCAGTGCTTCTCCCTCGCTTGGAGTTGTTATAAGTCCAACTGCAATAACTGGAATTTTTATAGCATCTTTTATCTCTTTTGCATATTTTATTTGGTAAAGAGGTGCAATTATTGGCATTTTTGGAGTTACTGCTTGCAGGCCACCAGAACTTACATGTAAAATATCTATAATGCCTTTTAACTCACGCGCAAGATAAATGGTGCTTTTTACATCCCAACCACCTTCAACCCATTCATCGGCTGAAACTCTAACGATAAGTGGAAGTTTTACTTTTTCTTTGAACAGTTTTGCTATTTCTATAATCAAAGAGCAACGATTTTCTAAACTACCACCGTATTTATCGTTTCTTTGATTTATAAGTGGAGATAAAAATTCACTTAGCAAATACCCATGGGCAACGTGTAGCTCAATAGCATCATATCCAGCCTCTTTTGCTCTAAGTCCTGCATCCACAAAGTCTTTTTTTAGTTTTTCGATATCAGCTAAACTCATCTCTTTTGGAGTTTTATACTCATCTGAAAAAGCTATATTGCTTGGTGCTATTGGAATCTCTTCTTTAACAGTGCTTTTTCGTCCAGCATGATTTAGTTGAATAGCTATTTTAGAGCCAAAGTTATGAACGCCATCAACTAGTTTTTTGTGTGATAACATCTGTTTTTCATTCCACAATCCAAGGCAATTGTTTGTGATTCTTCCTCCACTTACAACCCCTGTGGCTTCAACTATGATAAGCCCTACTTCGCCAATGGCACGAGCTGTGTAATGATGTATATGAAAATCACTAACCTCACCAGAATTGTCTTTTACACTGTACATGCACATAGGTGGCATAACAATCCTGTTTTTAAGCTCAAGCGAGCCTAGTTTATACGAACTAAGAAGTAAACTCATATCTTTCTCCTTGTGTTGGTTTTTAAATAGTATATATTTTAACTCTAAAAGCACAAACCAAAAAATAACTCTTTACATGTAAAGCTAAATGGCGCAATCCAAAAAGCGTTTTTCTATCATTTCAAATGGTATATTTCTACCAATAATAACAAATATAGATTTACGTATCTCATCGTTTCTCCAAGCAGAACCATAGTCAAATCCTGCGACTTTGTGAACTCCTTGGATTATAAGTCTTTTATCTTTGTTTGCTATGGATAAAACACCCTTGTATCTAAGCATATCGTTTCCGTATACTTCTATCAACTCTTCCATTAAGCTACCTATTTTTTTTATATCAAGCGCACCTGCTTCAAATGAGTGAGATTTTATATCGTCACTGTATGATTTTGGAACTTCCTTACTAAAAGATGTGAATTTTAACTCGTTTAAATCAGTAGTTTTGTAAAAGCCCTTTGTTACTTGAAGTTCATCGCTAAGTTCAAACGCTCCTATATTTATCCAGATTTTTTTTGCTATTTTTCCTTCAAATGCTTCAAAAATATCTGCTTTTTTGTTAATTGTGTGAATTCTTGAAAGCACATCTTCTTTTGTTTTGTCATCAACTAAATCTGCTTTTGTTAGGATAATTCTATCTGCAAAACCAATTTGCGAAGCCGCAACTCTATGCTCGTCTAATTGTTTTAAGATGTGTTTTGTATCAACTAAAGTAACAACAGCGTCAAGCACAACTCGCTCTCTTATTATCTCATCAACAAAAAAAGCTTGTATGATAGGAGCTGGGTCTGCAAGTCCTGTGGTTTCTAGAATTAGCCTATCAACTTTTATGATTTTGTTATCAATCTTTTCTATTAACTCTTGCAAGGATTTTGTAAGCTCTCCTCTTATGCTACAACAAACGCACCCGTTGCTAAGTTCAATTATCTCCATATCAGAGCTTACGTCTAAAAGTGCGCTATCGACATTTGCTTCGCCAAATTCGTTTTCAACTATGGCAATCTTTTCGCCATCATTGTGTTTTAAAAGATAGTTTATAAGTGTAGTTTTTCCAGAGCCCAAAAAGCCTGTAAGAATGGTCACTTGAAGTGGTGGAAGAGTATTTTGCATTTTGTCACCTTTGTTTACATGTAAAATAAATTATATGATAAAACAAAAATGTTTTAAAAGAGGTTATTTAAAAACTTTTAGCAGCAACGCCCTCCATCTTTTCCACCGTATCTTGCCTCTACCCTATTTTCATAAAACTCTTCATAAGTCATAGGAGTTTGTTCTGGATGAGTTAGTTTCATATGTTGTACATAGGTATCATAATCAGGCACACCAACCATAAGTCTTGCAGCTTGCCCTAAGTATTTTCCCATTTTTGCTATATTTTCAAACATTTTTTACCTCTAAAAACTTTAAAAAGGGAGGGTTTTTGCCCTCGCCTTTTTTTATTTATTTAATGAGCAGTACCTTTGATAATCTCTTCAGCATTATCTGGCATTTTTTCATATGGAACTTCATTAACTGTTGGCTCTGGATTTTTAAGAGCTTTAAGTGAAGTTACAATTGCATAATATACTACCGAAAGAACAACAACCATAAAGAAGAAAGTTAATGCACCATCTAATTGTTGGTTAAATATAGTTCTCTCAACCGCTTCAAGCGATTTAAATCTTGTTGTAGGTTCAAATACTCCACCACTAAGCGCAGGTGCAAAATCAGCTTTTAATTTGTTTGCTAGAGCAAAGAAACCAACTGCTGGGTCTGAACTGAACACTTTTTGGAAACCAGCTGTCATTGTACATATAATTAGCCAAACTGTTGGAAGTATTGCAACCCAAGCACTTCTTTGGTATTTCATCTTAAATAGAACTGTTGCACAAAGCATTAGCGCGATTGCTGCAAGCATTTGATTTGCGATACCAAATAGTGGCCACAAGGTATTGATACCACCAAATGGGTCAACAACGCCTTGATACAAGAAATAACCCCAAGCAAGAACAACCAAGCCAGTTGCTAGGATATTTGCAGGGAGCGAATCTGTTCTTTTTAGTGTTGGATGAACAAGACCTAGTAAATCTTGAAGCATAAATCTTGCACTTCTTGTTCCAGCATCTACGGCTGTCAAGATAAACAAGGCTTCAAAAAGTATAGCAAAGTGATACCAAAACGACATGGATGAACCAAGCCCTTCAAGTGCATTGTGGATAATCAAAGCCATACCAACAGCAAGTGTTGGTGCACCACCCGCACGAGATATGATACTGCCCTCGCCTACATCGGCTGCAAGTTGTGTCAACTGATCTGGTGTTACCACAAATCCCCAACTACTTACAGTTGCTGCAGCAGCTTGAGCCACGTCAACAAGTCCAGTTGGGTTTAATGTGCCCATTGGAGAGTTCATCGCAAAATAGATACCTGGTTGGATAATAGAAGCTGCAATCAATGCCATGATAGCAACGAATGATTCCATAAGCATACCACCATAACCTATCATTCTTGCTTGATTTTCATTTGCAAGCATTTTTGGGGTTGTTCCTGAAGATATAAGCGCGTGAAACCCAGAAACAGCACCACAAGCAATGGTGATAAACAAGAATGGAAAAAGTGAACCAGACCAAACAGGTCCATGAGTTCCAAAAGCGTATTTTGTAAGTGCTGGCATTTGCATCATTGGAGCTGTATATAAGATACCAATGGCAAGAGCGATGATAGCACCGATTTTTAAAAATGTTGAGAGGTAATCTCTTGGAGCTAGAAGCAACCAAACAGGTAAAACTGCAGCAATAAATCCATATACAACAAGCGCAGCAGTAAGCTGAACACCAGTTAAATCAAAATATGGAGCCCAAGTTGGACTTTGCGCTACTGTTCCACCAAGCATGATTCCAGCAAATAGACCAATGATACCTATAACTGAGATTTCTAAAATTTTTCCTTTTCTAAAAAATCTTAGATAAACACCCATGAAAAGTGCAAGAGGAATGGTAAAGGCAACTGTAAATGTTCCCCATGGACTGTGAGTTAGAGCTTTTACAACAATCATCGCAAGAACTGCTAGGATTATAACCATAATCATAAAAGCAGCTATAAGAGCGATAACTCCTGGAATCGTTCCCATCTCATCTTTAACAAGTTGTCCGAGTGATCTTCCGTCTCTTCTTGTTGAGATAAATAAAACCATAAAATCTTGAACGGCACCAGCAAGCACAACACCAGCAAGTAGCCACATCATACCTGGTAAATAACCCATCTGTGCAGCAAGAACAGGACCAACAAGAGGACCAGCGCCAGCGATAGCGGCAAAATGGTGACCAAATAGGATTATTTTATTTGTAGGAACGTAGTCAAGTCCATCATTGTGACGAAAGGCAGGAGTCATACGAGTTGCATCAACTCTTAAAACCTTATCGGCAATGTATAAACTGTAGTATCTATAACCAATTAAATATATACAAACTGATGCTGTAAGCACCCAAATTGCGTTAATTGATTCACCTCTTTTTAGTGCAACATAAGCAAAAGTAATCGCTCCTAGTATTGCAACTAAGCCCCACGCTACCCTTCCAACAAGATTTTTGTTGGATGTGTCGCCTGCTACCATCTGTTCCTCCTGACACAAAAATTTTATTCTTGAAAAAAACAAGAGTTTGTTTCCCATGTATAGAGTAGCAAAGAACAATTTAGTTTTTAATTAATTAACTTCGTATTAAACCATTAAATACTTCATTGTATATTTTAGTAACATACTGTTTTAAAGTTTACTTTACATGTAACGACAAAGTTTTCCATTCTGGCTGAAAGGTCGTGTGTCCAATGCCAAATTTGTGTTCTAACTCGTGATTTATCTCTTTTATAAGTCTATCAAAGCTTTTTATCTTCTCTTGGCTAATAAGTAAATGAGCACTTAAAACATACATTTTGTGAGTAATCTCTGTTATGTGTATATCGTGAACATCTAAAACTCCATCGTAATTTTCTATAAAACTTTTAACCTCATTTACATCAAGCGGAGAACTCTCTAAAAGTATGTTTACAGACTCTCTTAAAAGTCCAAACGCCCATCTTGCAATAACAGAAGCTACCATTAAAGCGAGGATTGTATCTACTATGTACCAATTTGTAAAATATATAACAACTCCGCCGATGATGATAACAACGGAAGATGCGGTGTCGGCTAACATATGTAAAAATGCTGATTTTACATTTATATTTTCCCTATCACCTCTATATAAAATAACTCCGGTTAATATGTTTACAATAAGTCCAAAAATTGCAACTATAAGCATCGTTTTTATGTCAATACTTAATGGATTTATAAGTCTCACAATAGCTTCGTAAACTATCCAAACAACCGAAAGTGCGATAGTTAATCCATTTATAAAGGCTGCCAAAATCTCTATTCTGTGATATCCAAATGTCTTTTGCATAGAGTGTTTTGTAGTTGCTATGATGATTGCAAAAAGGCTAAGACCAAGTGCAAAAGCGTGTGTAAACATGTGAATTGCATCTGAGATTAACGCTAAAGAGTTTGTTAAAACTCCTGCTATAATTTCTACAAGCATAGCTCCAAAGGTTATAAAAAATCCGATTTTTAAAACTTTTTTATCAACACTTCTAAAATCATGAGTATGCTCACTCTCTTCTTCACTTGAGTCGTGATGGTGATGATGTGCATTGTTAGCCAAAGGCTCATGAGAATGATTTCCGTGGATGCATTTACTATTTTCCAAATACATTGAAAGTCTCCAAAAAGTTATCAAGATAAACTTGTGCATCAACATCACTTCTTGTTCTTATTTCTTCTATCATATGCCCTTTTGCGTAACTCTCCAAAAATGCCATCATCATGGAGTGTACAGCACCCTTAACCGCTGCCATTTGACGAACAAGTTCAAAAGGATCATCTATCTTTTTACTCTCATCATTTATAAGTTCTTTTAGTGCATTAACCTGTCCGCTTATGCGATTTATCCTATTTTGAAGCTTTTTCCTCTCAGCTGGTGAATGTGACATATGTGTCCTTTTTTTATAAAATATACTATAAGGGGGTATAGTATATATAAAAAGTTAAAAACTCACTTAATCTTTTACATGTAACAATTTAAAGTATAATCCCAAAAAGGAAAAATTCATGCAAATCAATATACCAAACTATAAAAATTTAGAAATAAAAAATCTTGTATTTGACTTCAACGGCACACTTGCAAAAGATGGAAAACTTCTTGAAGGAGTTGCTATCTTGCTTGAAGAGTTATCTAGAAGTTTTGATATTTTTGTACTAACTGCAGATACAAACAAAAGCGTAGAAAACGAGCTCAAAGGTTTACATGTAAAGACTGTGATATTAAAAAGTAAAAATCACACAAATGAGAAAATGGAGTTTGTGCAAAGCCTTGGATATGAGACATGCGCCTCTTTTGGAAATGGCGCAAATGATGAATTAATGCTAAAACATTCTTGTTTGAGCATTGTCGTGCTTGGAGATGAGGGATGTGCTACAAAAACTCTACTTGCATCAACTCTTACATGTAAAAGCATTTTTGAAGCAATAGAGCTTTTCTTGTACCCAAATCGCCTCATTGCAAGCTTAAGGGCTTAAACTTTTTAAGCACTACAATCGTCAGTTGCGAAGTCAATCACGCTAAAGTACCAAGCCCCATCAATCTTTGTTATATAAAAAACCATTGAGAGTTTTGTATCTACTACTCTGATGCTATTTCTCTCTATAAATGTTATTTTATCTTTCTGCTCTTTTGTATAAGTTTTTTGCTCAAACAATTCATCTGTTTCTATTATCTTTGAAAGTAGTGGATAATTTCCAAGTTCGCCATAAAAAAGCCCCTCTTTCTCCCACTTTTCACTACCACAATCAAATGAAACATACTCATTTTTTAGTGTTTTAGCCGATGATGTTGGCGAGCCTAGAAAAGTGTTATAAAATGGATATTCTGGAATTTTAGAATTGTCAAACGGTTCAAGCTCTTTGTGAATTGCAAAAGTTGGCGCTATGCCTATTTTTTCTATAAAATATATGCCCAAATCTTTATTAACAAATCTTTTATTTAACTCACTCTCTTTATTCTCTTGTATAAGAGTTAAAATCTCGTCCAAAACTGCTCTTATCTCTTCTTTGCTATGCAAAGTTGAAGCAAAAGAGTTATTTAAGATAAAAAACATAAAAACTAATAGCAACCTTTTCATGTACAAATCTCCTTTTTGTTTACATGTAAAGATTGTATCACAAATCTTAAATATTTTAAGAGTGTTGTGTAGCATATTTATGATAACTATTATCGTTTTTTGCATTTATAATATTAGTTTTTTTAACTAATATTTTTTTCTAATAAATATAATTGATCATCTTATCAAAATCCCTTATTTGCAATATAAATATAGTTTTATTTTATATATTTTAAAATGCGTATTGATACAAATTTGTGATATTGTAATTTTATTTTTAGGTTCAATTTTTTAAGCTTCTTTTGTCTATATTTTTGATACACTCCTTTTTTAATACACAATAAAATTTTTGACAATGCAGGGATGTTTTATGCTTACAAAAATACTCAAACGAGATGGAAACACTCAAGAATTTCAACCATTCAAAATTGAAGATGCGATTAGAAAAGCTTTTAAAAGTGAAAATGTCACTTATGACCCTTCGGTTTTTGATATAGTTATAAAAAAACTCAACCTAAAACGCTTAGCTGCCGTTGAAGACATACAAGATTTAATAGAACAAGAGTTGTACCGCGCTAGATATTTTGATGTAATGCGTTCATTTATGATTTATCGCCATACGCACAAAATGCAAAGAGAACATATCTTTGGGCTAAATGAAGATACAACCTTTATAAATTCCACTCAAACAGTTGAAGAGTATATCAACAAAAGTGACTGGCGAATTAATGCAAATTCAAACACTGGCTACTCAAACGCAGGACTTATAAATAACACGGCAGGTAAAGTTATAGCAAACTATTGGCTCGATAAAATTTACTCAAAAGAAGAGGGCGCTGCTCATAGAAATGGTGACTATCACATTCATGATCTTGATTGCTTAACAGCATATTGTGCTGGTTGGAGTTTGAGAAACTTACTAAATGAAGGCTTTAATGGCGTTCGTGGCAGAGTTGAGAGTAAACCTCCGAAACATTTTCGTGAAGCACTTGGACAAATGGCAAATTTTTTAGGGATACTCCAAAGTGAATGGGCAGGAGCGCAAGCTTTTAGCTCTTTTGATACTTATCTTGCACCTTATGTTTTTAAAGATAAACTTCCTTTTGCTGAGGTTAAAAAAGCGGTTTGCAGTTTCATATATAACCTAAATGTTCCTGCACGCTGGGGACAAAGTCCTTTTACAAACGTTACTATCGACTGGACAGTTCCAAGTGACCTTAAAGATCAATCACCAAACTCGAACAATATACATCTATTTCGTGGCGTCGAAGATAAAACTTTACTTGAAGAAGCAAATAAAAGAGGCGTAAAAACTCTTGAAGAGATGACATATAAACATTTTCAAAAAGAGATGAATCTTATAAATAAAGCATATTATGAAGTGATGACGGAAGGTGATAAAACAGGACAACCTTTCACATTTCCTATTCCAACTGTAAATATTACAGAAGATTTTGATTGGTATGGAGAAAATACAGATATTCTGTTTGAAAATGCTGCAAAAATTGGCTCTTCTTACTTTCAAAACTTCATAGGAAGTCAGTATATAAGAGATGAAAATGGCAATTTAGTAGAAAACGAAAAAGCTTATAAACCTGGCCACGTAAGAAGTATGTGCTGCCGTTTACAACTTGATTTAAGAGAACTCTTAAAACGTGGTGGTGGACTTTTTGGAAGCGCTGAAATGACTGGAAGTATCGGCGTTGTAACTATAAATATGGCAAGACTTGGATACTTAAACAAAAACAATAAAGAAGCTTTTTACAGCTCACTTGAAAATCTTCTAGATATGGCAAAATCAACCTTAGAGAAAAAAAGAGTCTTTGTTCAAGCGATGTACGATAGAGGACTTTACCCTTACACTGCAAGATATTTACCAGGCTTTAGAAACCACTTCTCAACCATCGGCGTAAACGGTATGCACGAAATGGTACTTAACTTTACAAATGGTGGGTATGGCATTGAAGATAAAAAAGGTGAGGATTTTGTAACAGAGATTTTAGACTATATAAGAGTAAAGATGACGTCCTACCAAGAAGAAACTGGAAATTTGTACAACCTTGAAGCAACACCAGCTGAGGGCACAACTTATCGTTTTGCAAAAGAGGATAAAAAGAGATTTCCTGACATCATGCAAAGTGGAAGTGGAGAAAATATCTACTACACAAACTCTTCACAACTTCCTGTAAATTTTACCGATGATCCATTTTGCGCACTTGACATGCAAGACAATTTACAATGTCTTTATACAGGCGGAACAGTTTTACACCTTTACATGAGAGAACGTGTAAGCACATCTGATGCTTGCAGAAAGCTCATAAAAAATGTTATAACAAATTATAGACTACCTTACATCACCGCAACTCCAGTATTTTCAGTATGTGAAAAACACGGATATATAAGTGGCGAACATGAATTTTGTCCAAAATGCGACGAGGAACTTTTAGCAGAGTTTAGAGAAGAAGACAGTTCAAGAAAGATAAGTTAAAAACTGGTAATACACCAATTTACAAGGAGTACTATGAAAAAAGAGGAAATCTTAGAAAGATTAAGTGACAAAAGAACCAAATGCATGGTTTACACAAGAGTTATGGGTTATCATCGCCCTGTTGAGAGTTTCAATCATGGCAAAAAAGGTGAGCATGCTCAAAGAGTAAAATTTGTTGAAAAGTGCTGCAACTAAGCCAATCTACGAAATTACTCCATTTACTACGCTAGACTATTTCGGTAGTCTAGCTTGCATCGTTTGGTTTGCTGGTTGCAACATGCGATGTCCCTACTGCTACAATCCAAATATCGTTTTAGAAAACGGAAAAATCAGCCTTGATGAACTTTTTACCTTTTTAAAAAAAAGAGTTGGGCTTCTTGAAGGCGTTGTACTAAGTGGTGGAGAATGCACAAACTTTAGCGCTCTAGAGTTTACATGTAAAGAGATAAAAAAGCTTGGCTTTAAGATAAAAATAGACACAAACGGAAGCAAACCAGAAGTTTTAAAATCTCTCATCTCTCAAAATTTAGTAGATTTTGTTGCACTTGACTTTAAAGCTCCTCAAGGACTTTTTAAAAAAGTAACACTTTCAAACTTTTACGAAAAAACACTAAATTCATTACAAATTTTACAAAACGGCCCTATTTCATTTGAAGTAAGAACAACTGTTCACAAAGATTTGCTTGATGAAAATGCTATAAATGAGATTGTAAATGTTTTACATGTAAACGACTACAAAGGCACTTACTACTTACAAAACTTCTTACATGTAAAGACTTTGGGCGAACTTGTGGAGCAAACAAAACTTATAGACAAAAATCAACTCAGCAAAAAAATACCTATAGAATTTAGAAACTTTTAGAGTTATAAAATATAAAAACCGTTAACAAAAAATGCTATTTTTGTGGTTTAATGGTCAATATTATTAAAATATAATATAATTTTTACAGATACAATCAGATACCAAGGTGACATTTGTGCGCAATATAAAATTTAAAAAATTTTTTGAAAAAAAAGAGTATCAAATAATTTTATTTGTGTTAGCCATTTTTCTAATCTTCACATACATCAACCATAGTTACAATTATAAACTTTTAAAAGACACGATACAAGCATATGAAAATAGCGTACTTTCAAGAATTGATGGCAAATTGTCTGACTGGATTGATGAGCGTTTAAACAATATAGGAAAGATAAAATCTTATCTTGAAAAATCCTCCATAAAAAACAAAGATGAGTTGCAGCAAGAGTTGAGAAATATCCAAGCAACAAGCAACTTTCCATATATCATTTTAGGGCTTGAAGATAAAGATTTTTTAATTTCAGAAGAGTATTTTGTAACTTCAAATGATTACGACCCAACAAGAAGAGATTGGTATAAAGATACTATAGAGGCAAACAAAACCATTGTAACAAAACCGTATGTTAGCATGAGATTATCACTTCCTGCAGTTTCTGTCTGTACTCCTATACATATTTTGTCCATGCAAGGAGTTACCTGTGGTGGACAACCTTTTGAGACGATTCAAGAGTATATATTAGAATACGAAGCCTTGTATAGTAAAGCACTGTATTTAGTTGATAGCAAAGGGGTAATCCTTGCAAATTCAAACTACGAAAAAAACTCGCCACCTTTTTTAAAAATTGATGATTTAAGCAGTGATTTTTTAAAGATAAAAGTAGAAAATACAGATTGGTTTTTGGTATTTGAAAGAGACAAAGATATATACGATTACCGTTTAAATCAGCAATTTATCATCAGTGTATTGGCCTTTGTGGCAAGTATTTTGCTTTATTTGCTATTTAATTTTCTATGGATACAAAAAAATAAAAAGATAAAAAATGAATTAGCAGAACAAACAAATCATATATTTACTTTTATGCAAAAACACTCTGATAGAGGCTTGATACTTTGTGACGATAGTGGAAATATACTATTTTTCAACAACGTTTTTACAAAACTTTTCTCATTCAAAGATGATATAAAAAATAAGAACTTTTTTAATTTATTGAAAGATAACGATTTACTGTCAAAAGATACGAAAGAGGAGATAGTAAAACTTATACAAAACACAAAAAACAATAAAGAGAGTAACTTTTTAACCATACAAAATGATGAAGAAAAACATTGGTTAGTAACCTGTTCCTTGCTTGATAAAAAATTGGATACAAATTATGAATTTATGCTTCACATACAAGAATTGACCGAGGTTGCAGAACAAAAAAGCGAAGATAAAGAGCAAAAAGATAACGAAAATGATGGGAATATACTAAACACTCACATAGAAAAGATTTTAGTTTTTATAGATAAAAATCTTGATGACGAACAGCTTGATGTGAACAAACTATCTCACATTTCTGGATATTCAAAATACCATTTCCAAAGAATTTTTAAAAATTATGTTGGAGAAAATATAGCAACATATCTTAGAAAACTAAGGCTTGAAAAAAGCGCTTTTTTCTTAAAATACTCGGAAGAAAAAATAACAGAGATAGCAGCAAGATTTGGCTTTTATTACAACCAATCATACACAAGATCATTTGAAAAATTCTATCTAAAATCTCCTGTAAACTTTAGAGATGATTCTATAAAACTGGTAAACTCTTCATCAAGATTAAAGGATAGCGAGTATGAGATAGTGGAATTTGAGGAAAAACAAGTTGCATATGTATATAAGTCTTTAAATAAAGATTTATATGAAACTCTCGACAAGCTAAAAACAGCGGAGGTTTTTGATGACATTACAGATACTGAACTTTTATATGTTTATGGAAATGACCCAAGCTTACTCATAGATAGACAAAACAGTTTAAAGCCTTATATCTTGGGTGTTTTAGTAAATAATTCAAATAAAAACATACAATCTTTACCAGTATTGAAAATTCAAAATGGAAAATATGCAAAAATAGTTTTTGATGAGACAAAGTATTCATTTGAAGAGTTTATACAAAGAGTATGTATAACTTTTTATAATCCAAATATCAACAAAGAGATTATACAAATATTCCAAATTCTAAGCACAAATTTGCAAAAAACAAAAGAGCAAAATCTAAAAAAACAGTTCTATATTAAAATATTATAAAATTTATAATTAATTTTAAAAACTGTTAACACTTTAAGCTAAATCCCAAAAAAGCATTTTTTGTTAATGACTAAACCCTCAATTTCCCCTATACTTTCATATATTAACTTTATGTTTAAGTTTTAGGAGGCATAAATGGTTGATTCTAAAAGAAGGAATCTTCTCAAATCTTTTGCTATATTTGGTGGAGGAGCTTTGCTTTTTCCTAACATTAATTTACATGCAAAAATGTTAGAAAGTGAAGTACCAAAGTGGGATGAAGATTGGGATGTTATTGTAGTTGGAAGTGGTTTTGCTGGAAGTTCTGCTATGGTTTCTGCGCTTGATGAAGGCATTAAAAATATTTTAATGATAGACAAGATGCAGTACCTTGGCGGTAATTCAACATTTAGTGGCGGTTCTTTTGCCATATCTGGTACATATATACAAAAACAAGATGGCATAGAAGACAATCCTGAATTACATATACAAGATACACTAAAAAGTGGTAAAAACTTAAATGATCCAGAGCTTGTAAGGATTATGGCTTATGAGGGGCTTGAATCGTTTAATTGGTTAACCGCAAATGGTGTCAAATGGAAATGGGTAAGCAGAAGTGGCGGACACACTGTTCCAAGAAGTCACTCGGCAGGTGCTGGTTCATATATAGTAAGACCTCTTCAGCAAAGAATCAAAGATTTAGGTGGTGTTGTAAGAAATAGAGTAATCATGGATGAAGTAGTATATAACTCAAAAGGCACAGTTATAGGTATAAAGGTTCGTGAAAAGTACGAATTCATTTTTGATAGAGATGGAATTGAGGCTGACAACAAATCTGGTATTGTAAAATATTACCGTGTAAATGGTGGCTTAATCCTTGCAACTGGTGGTTGGGGTGCAGATAAAAAATTCAGGCAACAAATGGTCCCTAGTCTAAGACCTGACATGCTTACAACAAATCACATGGGAGCAACTGGTTATACCATTCAAAAACTCATGAATGATGGCATCAAAACTATTGATATGCAATACATACAATCCATGCACGTAACATCTGCTGATGAAAAGAGTTTTGGTTTTGCTTACAGATTTATTACAAGAGCGTATGGCTATGGAATCATGGTCAATGCGAAAACAGGACTTAGGTTTGTAAATGAGATAACAGATAGAAGAAATGGCACTGACGCGATTTTAGCCATGAATGAAAATGGAGCAAATCCTCCTATTCTTATAACAGATTCTGTTGGAGTTAAAACTACTGATATTATCGACTTGCAAAGAGGCATGGAAGCAAATGCGGTTTGGCAATTTGAAACGCTTGATGAGTTGATAGATTATTTCAAAATTAACCGTGAACCATTTTTGGCTCAATTAAAAAGGTATAACGAGTATGTAAGAAGTGGGGTTGACCCAGAATTTGGAAGAAACTTTTCAGACTACAAAGGTGAAATGATAACAGTTGAAAAACCACCATTTTTTGCCGCTCGCCCAGGACCAAAAGTGCATCACTGTATGGGTGGAGTGAAAACTACAACAAAATGCCAAGTGATAAACAATGACGGAGATATAGTAAATGGTCTTTTTGCGGCTGGCGAGGTAACTGGTGGAAGACATGGCTACAACAGACTTGGCTCAAATGCCGTGTTAGATTGCATCTTATTTGGAAGAGTAGCTGGTAAAGCTGCTGCTGATAGATACAAACTAGTAGTAAGGGGATAAAATGCGAAAAAGATTTAATTTACAAAAAGCTGCGATAGTGCTTACAACACTAATCATGGTGAGTTTTGGTGCTTTTATCATCAACGCTAATCAAGTAGAGGTTAGCAAAACCGTGATGTCAAGTAAAATTATAAATGACGCAGATTATCCGCTAAATGGCATTCATAAAAAGCTAGATTTAACCTGTACCGATTGCCATAAAGAAGAAAAAAAAGAGGATTATTCAAATGCGATGTATGGTAGCTGTTTTAGTTGTCATGGAACACCTGCAAAACTTACAGAAAGTACTGGGTATCTAGGACATACAAACAATATCCACGACTCTCCACACTGGGGAAATCAAATAGCTTGCGATACTTGCCACAAAGCACACAAGCCAACTCAAAACCTTTGCTTACAATGTCACGAGCAAAATGTTATGAAAAATTTATTTGTTAAGTAAGGATATAAAATGAAAAAAATTCTATTAATAATTTTAATAACATTCATCGGTTCCGTAATAGTTATTTACAGCGGAGAAAAAGTGGTAAAAGTAACAGGCGATGCTCCTTTTTGTGGTTCATGTCACAAATGGGATGGTTTGATTGCAGAAGCAGCCATAGCTGACAATGTTCACGGGAGTGCAAATCCAAAAGGCGTTAAAGCATCTTGTACATCTTGCCACCTTCCTCATGACAATATAGCTAAATACTTAGCAGTAAAAGCTAAAAACGGTATAGCAGAAGGGTGGACAACACTAACAGGAAATCCTGAAGAGAAAGATTGGATAGCAAACAGAGATAATGCTAGGAAAAACTACACATACGACAGCTCTTGTCTAAGTTGCCATGAAAACATTCTTACACTTGCAAAAGATGATACAGAGCTTGCACTTGGCTCATCAAAAATGCACTTAAAGTATGAAGAGTTTAAAAACACGAAAGATAAGATGATGTGTACAAGTTGTCACAAACACGTTGGACATAAAGATTTAGGTAAAGTGCTGTTTGACCAAAAAGATAATCGTCCTAAAACCTGGGAAGAGTGGGATACCCAAAGAGCAAAACTCTCTGCTTCAAAATAGAAACTCTTTGCGATAAATAGATAGCTCATTCAATCTCTTGGATGAGGTATTTTGATATTTAAATTAGCAATCTTCTTACATGTAACCTTTTACATGTAAGAAGTTTCGTTCTGTTATCTTTTTTTATAAAAAGCAAAAAGTATTAAAATAACGCCAAGCACAATCGCAGCAATTCCACCATACACAAAAGGCTCACCCGGATTTACAACGCCTTGTTGAAATATACTAGTTACTTGTTGCTCTATGTTGTTATTCATGTTATTTCCAAAAATAAGCGCAGCTATCCCAGCAACTGCTATGATGATTCCAAGGTAAAACATTTTAACTCCTTTTTGTACAAATATTTTAGATGATATTATACTACTTAGTTAAAACCTTTTACATGTAAACTTCTAAATATGATGAATGATGATAGGTAGTAAAATCGCTATAAAAATACCCATCAAACTCATGGCAACCGCTCCAAAAGCAGCAGCTTTTTCGCTTATCTCATACGCTTTTGAAACACCAACTGCGTGAGCTACAAGCCCAAGAGCGAAACCTTTTGATTCGTCATGTTTTATCTTTAAAATTTTAAATAAAAATCCACAAAATGAAGCTCCCAAAACTCCAGTAATAGCAACAAATCCTATAGCAAGTGAGGCGTTTGAGCCTATATCGTTTGCAATAACAACAGTGATTGGAGCAGTTACAGATTTTGTTGTCATGGAAAGCATTGTAACTTCTGAGCCACCAAGTAACCACAAAATGCCAACAGCAAGAGATGTAGTAAAAATACCACCAACTATAAGCGTTACAAGGATTGGCATTAAAAACGATTTAATTAGCCTTAAATTTCTATATAAAAGAACCGCTAGAGCAACCGTTGCAGGTCCTAAAAAAAAGTTTAAAATATTTACAGATTTGAAGTATTCCTCAAATGGTACTTTTGCAAAAAACAGTATAAGAAGTATGATAACACAGGCCACGATGAGTGGTTGAAGCAAAGGATTTTTACCAAATTTTTCATAAATAATGATGCTTATTTTATAAACGCTAATCGTTATAATTATCCAAAGCAGGGGAGTTTGATTTAAGTATGCAGCTAATGCATCAAAGTTCATCGCTTCTCCTTTTTGGTTATCAGTACATCTATAAGTTTTGCGCAAAATGCAAGTGCGACAAATGTTCCAACCACCAAAGAGATGGATATAGCTACAAACTCTTTTGAAATAGTCTCAAGCTGTGTGATTATCCCAATGGCTGCTGGAACGATAAAAAGTGGCAAATATTTTAATAGCAACAAAACCGTACTATCAAGTGAGGCAA
Organism: Campylobacteraceae bacterium; assembly: GCA_047974135.1. Classification (GTDB taxonomy): domain Bacteria; phylum Campylobacterota; class Campylobacteria; order Campylobacterales; family Campylobacteraceae; genus JAIRQK01. The sequence goes on from JBKECC010000020.1 coordinate 38,807, forward strand.
AACTGCTTTTTCGTCTTAATAAAAAAAGTAGTAGCAAAACCATACCTATGATTGCTCCTGGTATTTTAAGTTCAAATAGTTTCACGAAACACTCACCGATAAATTGAAAGACGAGTAGCGTTAAAATTCCTTTTAACATTGATTTTATCCTAGGTTTTAAAAATGAAGCGTTGATTATAGAACTTGCTTACTAAAAATAGAATTTAATTTTAAAACTCTTTTGTCAAATAAAGCACTAAGGATATTTTCATTTTACAAGGCATTCTTTACATGTAAACAAGTATATTATTTAAAAGTTTTTCTTTTGATTTTAGCTATTTTATGAGAAAATAATAACTTTAAATATCTCATTAAAGAGTTTTCATGAAAAAAAATATAATCGATATAGCAAAAACCTGTCTTGGCTGTAAACGCCCATCCTGTCAAAAAGGCTGTCCTGTTAATACTCCGATTGCCGAAATGATAAGAATGTTCCTAGCTGGAGACATCGACAAAGCAGGGGAGATGCTTTTTGCAAACAATCCGCTATCAGCTATCTGCTCTATCGTCTGTCCACACGAAAAACACTGTGAGGGACACTGCGTTTTAAATAGAAAATTTACTCCTGTTAGTGTTGGGGAGATAGAAAACTACATCTCTCAAAGATATATAACAAACACTGTACTTCACAAAAATGACCAAAAAAAAGAAAATATAGCAATCGTTGGAGCTGGACCTGCTGGCATTTCGCTTGCAATCATCATGGCAACCAAAGGCTACAATGTAACAATGTATGATGATAACGATAGAATTGGCGGTGTTATAAGATTTGGTATTCCTGATTTTAGGCTTGACAAGTCAATCCTCGAAACACTTCATCAAAGATTAAAAGAACTTGGCGTTACGATAAGACTAAATACTCCAATAGGAAGAGTTATAACTGTTGCTGATTTATTTCGTGATGGATTTAATGCAGTATTCGTTGCAACTGGTGTTTGGGCACCAAAAAAACTTGGGCTCAAAGGCGAAAGTCTTGGAAATGTTCACTTTGCTATTGACTACCTAAAAGCTCCAAAACAGTTTGAACTTGGTGAAAAAACCATAGTTATTGGCGCTGGAAATGTTGCGATGGATACAGCAAGAACAGCAGTTAGAAACGGAGCAAAAGAGGTTACAGTAGTTTACAGAAAAGGTTTGGAAGATATGCCTGCTGAAAAACATGAGATAGAGTGTGCAAAACTTGATGGCGCAAAATTTGACTTTTATAAATCACCAACTGAACTCTGTAGTAACGGACTAAAGTATGTAACAACAAATGAAGAAAATAACACAGAAGGGTTTTTAGAAGCAAACTCGATCATCATTGCGGCTTCACAAAATCCAAGAGATAGAATAGTCTCAAGCGCAAAAGGCATAAACACAAACGAAAAAGGTTTTATCATAACTGATGAGAGTGGACGCACAACTCAAGCTGGAGTTTTTGCTTCTGGAGATGTTGTAACAGGACCAAAAACGGTTGTTGAAGCGGTTGCTTTTTCAAAAAAAGTAAGTGTTGCCATGGAAGAATTTTTTGCAATATCAAACAATGATGAAACAAGCAAAATTGAACCTTTAAACGCTTAAAAAATAAAATATCCCAAAAAATCTTTTACATGTAAGCTTTTTTACATGTAAAAGCCTTGAATTTTTATACTTTTAGCAGTACAATTTAAGCCAAAAAATAGGATGTCTGCTAAGGAAGTGTAATTGCAAAAGTTTCTACAACTTATCACGCCACGAAGTATTTTACTTTTAAAAAACTATAAACCAAAAATGTTGCTTCAAGACATAACTGCAGGAGCTACAGTTTCTATAATCGCTTTGCCTCTTGCTATGGCATTTGCAATTGCCAGTGGAGTAGGGCCTGAACGTGGGCTTTTTACCGCAATCGTTGCTGGATTTTTAATCTCTCTTCTTGGTGGAAGCAGATACCAAATAGGCGGTCCAACAGGAGCTTTTGTTGTTGTTTTATACGCAGTTATACTAAAACATGGCTATGATGGGCTTGTTATAGCTACGCTTCTTGCTGGAATTATGCTTATTTTAATGGGAGTTTTCAAACTTGGAAATATCATAAAGTTTATCCCTTATCCAGTAACCGTTGGTTTTACTTCGGGTATTGCTCTTATCATCTTTACTTCACAGATAAAGGATTTTTTTGGTTTAAAAATTGAAACTATGCCAGCAGATTTTGTAGGACAGTGGAGAACTTACGGAGCACATTTTAGCGATGTATCTTTGTGGGCATTTTTTCTTGGAATTTTAGGTATTTTAATCATTTTAGGATTTAAAAGATTTATTCCAAAAATCCCCGGACAAATCTTTGTTGTTATAGTTTTATCTTTGATTGTTTATATTTTTAATCTCCCAGTTGATACGATTGGAAGTAAGTTTTCAAGCATTCCTTCAATGCTGCCAAGTCCAAGCTTACCAACATTTTCACTAGAAAAAGTTCAAGCAGTATTTCCTGATGCTATAACCATAGCGCTTTTAGGAGCTATAGAATCCCTGCTTTCAGCAGTTGTAGCCGATGGTATGACAGGAGATAGACACCAATCAAACAAAGAGTTAGTCGCTCAAGGCGTTGCAAATATAGCTTCAGTCTCTTTTGGCGGCATAAGCGCAACTGGTGCCATTGCAAGAACGGTAACAAACATAAAAGCAGGAGCAGTTACTCCACTTTCTGGTATGCTTCATGCTCTATTTTTGCTTTTGTTTATGTTATTTTTTGCAAAGTTTATACTACTTATCCCGCTTTGTGCATTAGCAGCCATTTTAGTTATAGTTGCTTGGAATATGAGTGAATTTCACCATTTTAAATCAATCATAGTAAACTCCGAAAAATATGATGTTTTTGTACTTTTAACAACATTTTTATTGACTGTTTTTATAGATTTAAATACTGGCGTTCAAGTAGGTGTTATGCTAGCAGCACTTTTGTTTATAAAAAGGATGGTTGACACAACGCAGATAGTAAACAAAAGAGAGTTAGAAGCTGCTATAGAAAATACTGAAGAGATGGATGAGCTTGAAGACATAGATGCCTTAAAAAACAAAGATGTTCCAAAAGGCGTTGAAGTTTATGAGATAAATGGACCTTTTTTCTTTGGCGTTGCAGATAGACTAAAAAGAGTTTTGGATGCCATCTCAACCCCTGCTGATATTTTTATCTTAAGGATGAGAAGAGTTCCAGTTATAGATGAGACAGGATACCACGCACTTGAAGAGTTTTATGAACTTTGTAAAGAGAAAAATACGGTTTTAATACTCTCGGGGGTTTCAAGAGAGATAAAAACAAGACTGATAAAAAAAGGGTTTGATAAGCTGCTTGGAGTAGAAAATATAACTGCTCACATAGACAAAGCCTTATCAAGAGCAAATAAGATTTTGGAGCAAAAGAGCGAATAACTCTTTACATGTAAAGGTTGCGTTAGTCTCAGTTTTCTTTTGATACAATCATTCATTCAAAACAAAATTATTCTTCGCAAAAGGCAAATCTTTATGGAAAGAAAACATATATACAATCCAAATTCCAATGAAAGCTTAAATGAGCGCCGTATTTTTGGTGGAAATCCTCACGGAATTTTAAATTTTACAAAAGCAAAATACACTTGGGCTCTTAAGATTTGGGATGTAATGGAAGCTAACACTTGGTTTCCAAGAGAGGTAGATACAACCGGTGATGTTGTTGACTACAACAAAAATCTAACAGACTCTGAAAAGAGAATGTATGACTTAGTTTGGAGCCAACTTATAAGCATGGATAGCTTTCAAACAAATAACTTAGCTGACAATATAAACCCTTATATAACTGCTCCTGAAATCAATGCTTGTTTGGCAAGACAAGCTTATGAAGAGGCTAACCACTCAAAATCTTATGCGGTTATGGTTGAAGCGATTTGTGACAATACTGACCTTATTTATGAGATGGAAAAACATGACGAGATTTTAAGAAAGAAAAACGACTACATTTCTGGTGTTTACGAAGAATTAGCAGGCGATGTAACTGATGAAAAACTTGTACTTGCAATGTTTGCAAATCAAATCTTAGAGGGTATTTATTTTTACGCTGGATTTGCTTCAATTTACGCTCTTGCGCGTGCTGGAAAGATGCTTGGGAGTGCGCAAATGATAAGATTTATTCAACGTGATGAGATAACCCACCTTCTTCTTTTTCAAAACATGATAAATTCAGTTCAAAAAGAGAGACCAGAACTTTTTACAAAAGAGCTTAAAGAGAAAGTTTATGAAATGTTCAAAAAAGCTGGTGAACTTGAGATTGAGTGGGGAAAATACATCACACAAAACCAAATCATGGGCTTTACAGATGATATCATAGAGCAATACATACAGTATCTTGTAGATGATAGACTTCGCGCCGTTGGATTTGAAAAACTTTATAATGTAAAACATCCTATCAAATGGGTTGATGACTTCTCAAAATTCAACGATCAAAAAACAAACTTCTTCGAGGGCAATGTAAGCAATTACAGCAAGGGAAGTTTAACTTTTGATGACTTTTAATCTAGGATTTTCTTTGTGCTAAAAATAAATGAGTTTGACGCAAAATTAAGAGCCCAAAAGTGCCAAAATATGGCTGATGAGATAGCAGATTTAGTAAATTTAAACCAATCTCTTTATCAAGCTTTTATAGATGTTGATAGAGAGATTTTTACCCCGCAAGGTTTTGCAAGACAAGCTTACAGACTTGACGCTCTTCCAATGAGTGAAGAGCAGTGGATAAGCTCACCTCTTACAGTTGCAAAAATGACTTTAGCGCTTGAGATAGATAGAAACGTTGACTCCATTTTAGAGATTGGTTGTGGAAGCGGCTATCAAGCTGCTATCCTTTCTCGTTTAATTAGAAGAGTTTTTACGATTGAAAGGATAGAGAGTTTGCTTCGTGAAGCAAAAGAGAAGTTTTCTGCTTTAAAGATAAACAACATTCACGCTAGATTTGATGATGGACAAAAAGGGTGGAGAAGCTACGCTCCATTTGATAGGATTTTATTTTCTGCTTCGGCTAAAAACATACCTGAAAGTATCTTTGCGCAGTTAAAAATTGGTGGTATTTTAGTTGCTCCAATAGACAAAGAAGATGGCAAACAAGTCATCACACAATTTATCAAAACACCTTATGAAATCACAAAAAAAGAGATTGGGGATTGTCTTTTTGTACCAGTTGTAGATGGCACTAAAAGCTTAAAATAAACTCTTAAAACTACTTACATGTAAAGATAGATAAAAACCTTTACATGTAAACAAAATGTCTCTTTTTTGTTTAATATACACAAAAGCTTTTTTTAAATAGACTTGTAAATCTACAAAAAGGGTGTTATATGAAAAAGATAATTCTACTTTTGGCTATTTTTATCTCTTCTGGTTTTACAAACGATACTTCAAGCTTCAACTCTATAGAAGAAAAAGCGTGCTTTAACAAAGAAATTGGCTTATGTTATGAAGTAGCGGTAAAATATCTTATCCCAGACAACTATTACAATCTAGACATAGACAAAGGTTTAGAAGTAGCAAATTTTGCTTGCAGTAACAATGATATAACCTCATGTGGATTACTTAGCACTTTTTATATGAATTACTCAATTTTTCAAGATAAAAATAAAAGCATGTCTTACATGAAAAAAGCTTGTGATTTAGGTGGATATGAAGCTTGTATGACTATCGCTTTTCACTATTATTATGGAGATATGATAGTAGAAAAAGATGAAAAAGAGTTTGCAAAATACATAGATAAATCTTGCGAATTTGGAGTTTTGTACGCTTGCACATTAATGGCTACTTTTTATGAAAATGGTGATATTTATAGTAAAAATGAGACAAAAAGAGATGAGTATCTAAACAAATCTTGCACAGATGGACAAAGTGTTAAAAACATGAGTGGCTGCATAACAATCATGAAAATTTTTGATAATCAAGAAAAAGCACTTAATACCAAGATATACAATGAAGAGATACAACAAAAGTACTACAATAAAGTAAAAAATATGATAAAAAATGCAAACTTTGATGCTTATTTGGGTGAAGCTTTAGAGTTAAGTGCATTTGCATATAAAAAATTTATGTCAAACAAAACAGATGAAAATAAACAAGAGTTTTTAGAGTTACACGCATTGTTGTGCAAAGATGGATTTTCATTTTCTTGCATATTTGAAGCTTATACAAAAGATGATAAAGAAAAAGCAAAAGAGTTGGTTTACGAAAACGATATACTTGCTATTTATGCTGTAAACTCATTTTTATATGGCAACTTGGTTCAACAAGATATCAAATTTGTAGAAGAAGTCTCACGTGAAATGTGTGATAC
>JBKECC010000030.1:0-22338 GCA_047974135.1 Campylobacteraceae bacterium
ATACAGCAAGCGGCAGATACATATCTCCAGTATGAGAGAGTATACCTCCCATTATAATAGCCATCTCGCCTTCCATCATAAACCATGAAAATAGTATAACATACCCATATTTATTTAGTAAGTATATAAATTTTGATTCAAATCCTTGAACTGGTGCATGATATAGTTTATATATAATAAATAAAAAGAATACAATAATTATAGTTGCAAGTATTTTTCCAGAATATGGTTGTAGTTTTTTAAAAATTTCTTTCAATTAAACCCTCTTTAGTTGTTTTTTGTTTAATAAATTATCTTCAATTTTTTTAAAAACATATAATACTAAAAATATCACAATAATTATCACAGGAATTGCAAAATACCAATGACTTTTTATATATTTTATAGCTATTAAGATTTCTTCACCAAAAAATAGAGATAGAGATATAAAAAAAGTAGCCCAACAAAATGCGCTTATTAAATTTATAATGGCAAATTTTCTAGCATCAAATTTTGACAAGCCAATGCTTATAGGTAAAATAGCTCTTAAGCCATACAAATATCGCTGAAAAAAGATGATAATATAGCCATATTTTATAAGTAATAAATTCGCTAGAGCAAACTTTCTTTTATGTTTTGAAAATTTATTTTTTACATATTTTTGATTTAATCTACCAAGATAAAAGTAGATTTGATCACCAATAAATGCTCCAAAAGTTGCAACTATTATCGATATTTCAAAGTTCATTTTTCCAACATGAGTTAAGATGCCAGCCAAAATCAGTGCCATTTCACCCTCAAGTAAGCACCATACAAAGAGTATTATGTACCCGTACTCTTTTATAGCGCCTATTAAGAACTCTTCCATACTTTCCTCTTTTATTTCAAGTTGTTTTTAATGTTTTTGAGTAAAGACTTTTTTCAATTTTTTTGAACAGTAAAAACAAAATAAAAAATATCAATAAAATTAGCGGTAAGATAAAATACCAATGATGTTTGGCATAATTTAAAAATCCAAGCAATTGCTCACCAAAAAAATAAGCCACACCCATGATAGAAGCAGCCCAAGTTAGTGAACTTATAAAATTTATGATAGCAAATTTTTTCTCATTATAACCAGAGATAGCAATAGCCATCGGTAAAATTGTTCTAAAACCGTAAAGATATCTCTCTAAAAAGATGATGATAACACCATATTTTTCTAAAAGCATATTTGCGATTTCAAACTTTCTTTTTTGTTTTTCAAACTTTTTTGTTATTTTATCTCTAAAGTGTTTTCCAATGAAAAAGTAAAACTGGTCACCCAAAAAACCACCAAATGCAGCTACAACAATGGCTAAAAAAATATCCATATTTCCAAGATGAGATAGAATACCGCCCATAATGAGAGCTATTTCGCCTTCAAAAATACACCAGATAAATAGTATTATGTACCCATACTCTTTTAAGGCATTTATTAAAAAATCTTCCATTTATCTCTCTTGGTATTATTGCTTTAAAAACATAAACTATACAATAATTTGTAAAATACTCTTTCTTTACATGTAAAGCCTAAATTATAACACAAACAATGAATTATCACCTGTTTTTGGCACTTTTTCTTTTTTTGTGAAGATAAAAAAACCATACAAAAAGTAAAATAAGTGTAACTACTGTTAGTGACATTTTCCAATGTATCTTTGCTAATGAGAGTAAGTTTAAGATATCTTCACCAAAGTAGTAAGATGGAAAGATAAATACAAAAGCCCAAATAAATGCAGATATAAAATTTAAAATAAGAAAAGTTTTTGCATTATAACTAGAGAGCCCAGCTGTTATTGGTATAATGGTTCTAAGTCCATAAAGATATCTTTGAGCGATGATTATCAGTGAGCCATATTTGTCAAACAGAAGCCTTGTTTTTGAAATGGCTTGTTGGTAATTTTTTAGTTTTTTGTATACAAAGTTTTTGTTAAATCTTCCAAGATAAAAATATATCTCATTTCCTATAAATGCACCAATTGCACCAACAATCACTGATGTAGAAAAGTCTAAATCACCTTTACTTATCAAAATCCCACTCAAAATCAAGGCACTATCTGCTTGAATCATACACCATACAAACAAAATAACATAACCATATGTAATTAAAAGAGTGTATAGTGTATCTTGCAAGCAAGTCCCTTAATCAAAATGTAAAATCGATTTTGCCTGAACCATATCTTTGTCGCCACGACCAGAAATAGTGACAACAATAAGTTTGTCTTTTATCAAATCTTTTGGTATTTTTTTAAGGTATGCAACTGCATGAGAACTCTCGAACGCTGGTATGATTCCCTCAGCGCGTGAGAGCCAAACAAAAGCATCAAGCGCTTCTTTGTCTGTTATATTGTCATAAAGAACTTTATCAAGCGATTTTAGATACGCATGTTCAGGTCCAATACCAGGATAATCAAGTCCAGCTGAAATTGAGTAAGCTTCTTCTATCTGTCCATCGCTATCTTGTAGTAAAAAACTAAGTTGTCCATGAAGAACGCCCGGACTTCCTTTTTCTAAACTTGCTCCATGATGTTCACTCTCAACTCCAAGTCCTCCTGCTTCTATACCAACACAAGTAACATTTTCATCTTCTAAAAAGTGACTAAAAGTGCCAATAGCATTGCTTCCACCACCAATACAAGCGATAACGTAATCAGGTAATTTTTGCTCTTTTAGTAAAATCTGCTCTTTTATTTCAGCACCGATAATAGCTTGAAAATCTCTTACCATCATTGGATATGGATGAGGGCCAGCAACTGTTCCTATGATATAAAAAGTGTCTCTTGCATTTGTAACCCAGTGGCGAATTGCTTCATTCATAGCATCTTTTAAAGTTTTGCTTCCACTTTTTACGCTATGTACTTTCGCACCTAAGAGTTTCATACGAAAAACGTTTAACTCTTGTCTGTGTACATCTTTTTCACCCATAAAAACTTCACACTCTAATCCTAAAAGTGCAGCTATAGTTGCACTTGCAACGCCATGTTGCCCAGCTCCAGTTTCAGCGATAATCTTCTTTTTACCCATCTTTTTAGCGAGCAATCCTTGAGCTATAACATTGTTTACTTTGTGAGCTCCTGTGTGATTTAAATCTTCGCGCTTTAGGTAGATTTTTGCACCAAGCTCTCTTGAAAGATTTGTTGCAAAATAAAGTGGAGAAGGGCGTCCAACGTAATCTTTAAAGTAGTTATCTACCTCGCTCCAAAACTCTTTATCAAATCTTACTTTTTTATACTCTTTTTCTAGTTCTATCAAAATTGGCATCAAAGTTTCAGGAACGTATCTTCCTCCAAAAATGCCAAAATGTCCTAATTCATTAGGGTCAAAATGCGATGGTTTTGGTATATACATCAAAGCTCCAATACGGAATATATAGGTGTAGTTTTTTTAATAACTTCATCACCTTTTAAATCTTTTAAATTTATCAAGAAACAAGCTTCAACGCAGTTAATGTTTAATTTGTTCAAAAGATTAACAGCAGCAGTTGCAGTTCCTCCAGTTGCTATTAAATCATCTATAAGCAAAACGCGTGGAGGCAAATTTTTTGCTGGTGCAAATGCATCTATATGTATTTGCACTTCATCAACGCCATATTCTAAAGCATATTTTTCACCTATAGTTGTATAAGGAAGTTTGCCAGGTTTTCTAATAGGCACAAAAGCCGAGCCAAGTTTTAAGGCAAGTGCTGCTCCAAAAATAAATCCACGACTTTCAATGCCAGATACAAATTCTATATTTTGATCTTTGTATCTCTCATACAAATGTTCCATCAAAAATGCAAAAGCTTCCTTGTTGTTTAAAAGTGTAGTTATATCTCTAAAGATAACTCCTGGTTTTGGGAAATTTGGTATAGCTCTTATAGAGTTTAAAAGGTACTGTTTTTGTTCATTTGTTAAATTTTTCACTATTTTCCTTTTACATGTAAACTTTTAGCACAGCTCTATTTTGTTTACTCTCATCTCGTGTCTTCCACCTTCAAAAGATGTGTTTAACCAAGCTTCAAGTATAGACTCAATCACACCAAGTCCTAAAACTCTCTCTCCAAGACATAAAACATTTGCATCGTTGTGAGCTCTTGCCATTTTTGCTGTGTAGTTATCATGACAAAGTGCTGCTCGAATACCCTTATGTTTGTTTGCAGCTAAACTCATACCAATTCCCGTGCCACAGATGAGTATGCCAAAACTTTTTTCATCTTCTAAAACTTTGCTTGATAAAAGATGTGCAAAATCTGTGTAATCAACTCTTGCCTTTGAGTTTGTGCCAAGGTCAATAATTTCACAATTTTTCTCTTTTAAGTAGTTGATGATTTCAGATTTGATATTTATACCAGCGTGGTCATTTGCTATATAAAATTTCACTATTTTCCTTTTTAAAATTTAATATTTTTACGCTAAAAACAGATTTAATACATACATAATAGGCATAAAAAAGTATTTGCTAAGTGGTGATATTAAAACCACAATCAAAATAACCATAAATATTTTATCTTGTGAAAGCAAAAAATTTGCTGCTTTGATAAAACCAAGTCCAGCAAGTATGTAAGCTAGTGCACGTGAACCATCAAGTGGTGGAAATGGGTATAGATTAAAAAGTCCCAAAAATATATTTATAAAGAAAAGTTGCAATAAAAACAGTTTCAGTAGTGATGCACCCATATCTTTAAAAATAACAAACGCAATCATTGCAATCAAAAAGTTATATATAATTCCAGCAAGAGATACTAAAACAGCACCTTTTAATCCACCGTTTTCTAAAACAGTTCTTGTGTTAATTGGTACTGGTTTAGCCCAACCAAAGACAAAACCAGTTGTAAAGTATAAAAGTAGTGGAACGATTATAGTCCCAAATGGGTCTATATGTTTTATAGGGTTTATGGAGAGTCTGCCTAAATTTTTTGCTGTATCATCTCCATAATAATTTGCAACTTTTCCATGCATGTACTCATGTCCAACAATTGCAATAATTAAGCAAACAATTAAAAATGTTACATTAACTATCTCTATATTCATTTGTAATTTGGATTTACCTTTTTTTCAACAGTAGAGACAAGTGAGCCTATTCTATCCCATCTTGGATTTCTATTGTCATCCCAAGAAAAGTAGATAAACCAAGGTTTTCCTATGATTAATTTGTAAGGTATTGCACCTAAAAATCTACTGTCAACTGAGTTATCACGGTTATCACCAATCATAAAATACTCATCATCAGCAACTTTTGTGTAAAAAGCGTTAAAGTTATATCCCTCGTATGGCTCAAATCCACTTAGCATAATTTTACTCATACCAAGACTTCTTCCACTTGGATGTCTTTCATACATAAGCATGGAAGCTATAGTATCAGCACCGTCAATGTAAGAGATACCTGGAAATTCATCCATATAAGGATTTTTAACCCATAGTTTTCCAATCAAAGAAACTATTTTTTCCTCTTTAAAATTGCTTTTTATATATTCATCACCTTCTTTATAATGTAAGTAAAATTCACCATTTCTAAAGATAACTTCATCACCACTAGTTGCAAAAGCTCTCTTTACATAATTTTCTCTATCATTTTTTGGATTTATAAATATAACTATATCACCACGCTCAGGCCTACTTCCTTCAAAAAGATGACCATTGCCTTTTATGTCTGGAAAAAGAGGGGTATTTGTAAAAGGAAGCCTTGGTATTGGGATACCATAAGAGAATTTTTTTGCAAAGAGAAAATCACCTATAAGAAGTGATCTTTGCATAGAACCACTAGGAATAACAAATGCTTGTATTACAAAAAATATCACAAAAAGAACTATGATGATAGTTCCTGTCCATGTACCAGAAAAGTGGTACGCTTTTTTTAACTTTTCTTTCATTATTTTTCAATTGCCTTACATGTAAAATTAAATTCTGTTTTCTGTAGCTTTTATAGTGTTACTTAAAAGCATTGCTATAGTCATAGGGCCAACTCCACCAGGAACTGGAGTTATATATGAACAAAGTGGTGAAACATTTGTAAAATCGACATCGCCGACAAGTTTTCCATCGCTATTTTTATTTATACCGATATCAACGATGATAGCGCCTTTCTTTATCATATCTTTTGTTATCAAGTTTATCTTTCCAACACCAACTATAACCATATCAGCTTTTTTTGTATGCTCTTTTAAATCTTTTGTAAAAATGTGACAAATATCAACGGTTGCACCAGCATTTAAAAGTAGATTCATCATCGGTTTTCCAACTATATTGCTAGCACCAACAACGCAAACGTTCATACCTTTAACATCTATCTTATACTCTTCAAGAAGTTTCATAACTCCAAGTGGTGTACAAGGAACAAATCCATCAAGTCCAGCTACTAATCTTCCGACATTATACGGATGAAAACCATCAACATCTTTTTTTGCATCAATAGCTTCTATAATTTTTGTTGCATTTACATGTTTTGGAAGTGGAAGTTGAACTAAAATACCATCTATATTTGGATTTTGGTTCATCATTAAAATGGTTTCAAGGATCTTCTCTTCTGAAATAGAAGAGGGCATTTTGTGTAAAATAGAGTAAATACCAGTATTATCACAGGCTTTCTCTTTCATCTTTACATAAGCGTGACTGGCTGGATCATCGCCAACTAGGATAACAGCAAGTCCTGGAGTGATGTTTTTTTCTTTAAGTTGTTCTGTTTTTTGTTTGATATCTTCTTGAATTTTAACCGAGAGTGCTTTTCCATCAAGGATAGTCATAAATTGCCTTTAGAGTGGTATAAAAATTGTTTAGATATGATACCAGCTTAACTATTAAATTTTAACTAAAGAGAGTAAATGAGGCTATTTTTATTTGTGTTTCAAGTTTTTGCAGAAGATTTTATAACCAAGATGGAGTATTCAAAACTTTTATACTCAAATCCAAGAGGAATAGGCTGTAATAAATGTCATGGTGAGTTTGGCGAAGGGAGTTTGATAGCAAAATATAAACACAAAGGTGAAGCAAAAGAGCTTATTGCTCCAAGGATAAACAATCTCTCAAAAGATAAGTTTTTTCAAGCTATTTTAAATCCAAAGTCTTCGGTTATGCCAAATTACTCTTTAACAAAAGAGGAGATAGAAAGCTTATATAACTATGTAAGTGTAAATGCAAATAAAAGCAGATAATCTTTACATGTAAACTTAGTAAATCATTGGAAGAGAGAGTATAGTTTGGTTGTGTAGGAACTGAACTATAGCATTTATATTTTGCGAGAGTTTTTCTATATCTAACTCTTTTCTTGTATCTCTTATACCACCTTCAACACTAATGTAAAATATAGCATATTTTTTATTGTTAAATTTTATATATTCACCAGTTTTTATAGCAAGCTTTACTATTATATGATTTGTGTCTGTGTGTGATTCAAATACCTTGCCAACTAACTTTGTAAAGTCGTCTATTTTTATCTTTAATTCTGGAAAAGTAGGATCAAAATCTTTTTTAAAGGTTGTACTTCTGTGAACTGATGAAGCACTAATGCATAAATCTAGTAAAGAGTAAATGTTTATCTTTTCACCAACTTCGTTTATGTTTGAAAATCTTCTAACAGTTGTTTTATATAGTTTTATGCCAATATTTTCATTATCAAGATATCCAACTGTAACTCCATAAAAACTAATAGTTCCAAAACTCAAATCAACAAGAGTAGTTTTAAAACCATAAGTTACATTTGCGTAAGTGTTTGCGATGGAGAAAATCTCTTTTGCCGTCGTTTGCGAAAGTAAATACTGAGCTTCTTGATTTATCATCATAACTTTTCCATTTAAATCAAACACAATAAATGGATTATAATCGTGCTCAAGCCACTCTTCAAGAAGCTTCATATTTCTACCTAATATTTAAATTTTTAAAAATAGAGGAGATTAACCCTCTATATAATTTTTCAGTTTTCTTCCAACTTTTGGATGTTTGAGTTTTTTTATAGCTGAACTCTCTATTTGTCTTACACGCTCACGTGTAACATTAAGCTCTTTTCCTATCTCTTCAAGTGTTCTGTCGCTTTCATCTTCAAGTAAGCCAAATCTCATTCTGATAACTGCTTTCTCTCTTTCATTTAACTGCTCTAAAACATCATCAATTTGCTCTTTCAAGTCATTTTTTAAGATATGTTCCATTGGAGAAATTGTACTTCTATCTTCAACAAAATCACCAAATTTTCCATCATCTTCATTTCCAATCGGAGCTTCTAGGGATATAGGCTCTTTTGTTATTTTTATAACGTTTTTAACCTTATCTACACTAAGTCCAACTTCTTCAGCGATTGTGTCGATATCTGGCTCTTTTCCATTTTCTTGTAAATGTTTTCTTATAACTTTATTTATTCTATTTATAGTTTCAATCATGTGAATTGGTATACGAATAGTTCTTGCTTGATCTGCAATCGCACGGGAAATTGCTTGACGTATCCACCAAGTTGCATACGTTGAAAATTTGAAACCTTTTTTGTATTCAAATTTATCAACGGCTTTCATAAGACCGATATTTCCTTCTTGTATTAAGTCCAAGAACGGTAATCCTCGGTTTGTAAATCTTTTTGCTATTGAAACAACAAGTCGCAAGTTTGATTTTGCCATTCTTGCTTTTGCTTCATCAGACATTCTCTTACCGCGTTTGATTTGCTCTAAAATCTCTTTTAAGGTTTCAGGTTCAAGGTTAAAACTTTTCTTTGAAGCCTCTTTTGTTTGGATAAGTTTTTTTATTTCCATATAAGTAGAAACCATCGTTGTTTCAGGAACCTCTACTAAGATTTCTTCTTTTGATAAATTTGTTATTCTTGCTAATAATTTTTTGTGATTATCTTTTAGTGTATCGTTAAAAAGTGGTAATTTATACTCTAATCTTTTTAACTCTTTATCAAATTCACTATCACTTTTTAGTACAGTTTCCATTGATTTTACAAGTTCATTTATAAGTTTACTTGTTGGACCTAAATCCATCAATTTCTCTTTTAAAATCTTCTTTTTAAATGCAACTTCAAGATTAAATTCTAGTATTTCTTCTTCATCAGTGCTTTTTATCTCTTTTGAGAGTGATTTCATCCAATCTTTTTTTGCTTTTTCTAAAGCTTTAAAGCTCTCAATTACTTTTTCATTTCTTTTTGCATCTTTTTTTGAAGGAGCTTTTTTTGTCTCTTCATCATCAGAGTCACTCTCGCTATCCTCTTCTATCTCTTCTTCTTCTTCTTCACTCTCACCATCTTCTTCGCCATCATCAAAGCTTTTAAAAAGCTCTTTTACTCGTCTTTCGCGATTAACTAAAGCTTCTTTATACTCTAAAATGAAATCAATCAAATATGGAACAGAACAAAATGCATCAATGATGATATCTTCACCAAGTTCAATTTTTTTACTTATAAAGACTTCTTCATCTTTTGTCAAAAGTGCTATTTGTCCCATCTCTCTTAGGTACATTCTAACAGGACTATCACTTCTTGACCACTCTAAAAGCTCTTTTTCATTTGCAAAGTCAAACTCTTCTTCTAGTGCTTCGTCTTGTTGTTTTTGTTTCTCTTCTTTGCGTTTTTTTGCCTCTTCAATATTTCTCATTTTGGCAATTTCAGCAGAGGTTATAAGACTTACTTGATATTTTTTTAGAAGAGAATTTACTTTTTTTGCATTTGCAGATGTCGGTTGTTTTGGAAAAAATTCCATTAAGGCTTCATAAGTTACATAATCCTTTTCATTATCTTTAAAAAGATTTTCTAAGCTTTGTGTACTATCTTTTGCTGACATTCGTAACTCCGTATTGTGTAAATATATGTAGTTAAACTACAAAATCTTAAGATAAAAAAGGATGTATTATACCCAAATTTTTTTAAAAACATTTAAAGTGCTGATAATAAGGCTTTTTATCTTTACATGTAAAAGATGCTTTTTTATAACAATTTAAAATCACAAAGAAATCATTTTGTTTAAATAAAACTAAATTTAAGCAAATAGCTTTTGTATATATGAATTTTAAAAGTCTCTTTCAAGTCTTTTTGAATATTTATAATTAGATTAAATTTTTAACAAGGAGTTAAGATGTCTTTCAGAATGGAACATGACCTGATAGGTGACATGAAAATATCAAATGACGTATATTATGGTGTGCAAACAGCACGTGCAAAAGAAAATTTCAATATAACAGGACTTACATTAGAGAGATTTCCAGTTTTTATACAATCACTTGCAAAGGTTAAAAAAGCTTGTGCATTAGCAAACAATGAGCTTGGAATTTTAAATGATGCAAAGAAAAATGCTATTTGCGATGCTTGTGATGAGATAATTGCTGGCAAATTTCATGATCAATTTGTTGTAGATATGTTTCAAGGTGGAGCAGGAACTTCAACAAATATGAATGCAAACGAAGTTATTGCAAACATTGGTCTTGAGATTTTAGGACATAAAAAAGGCGAATATAAATTTCTTCATCCAAATAATGATGTAAACCTTTCACAATCAACAAATGATGCTTATCCAACTGCTCTTCGTGTTGGTATCTATGAAAAACTTGGTGAGTTGATGGAATCTATGACTATAGTTAAAAACTCATTTGCAAAAAAAGCTGAAGAATTTAAAGATATCATAAAAATGGGTAGAACACAACTTCAAGATGCAGTTCCTATGACTTTAGGACAAGAGTTTAAAACTTATGCGGTTATGATTGGTGAAGATATCCAAAGAGTAAATGAAGCAAGACAGCTAGTTCGCGAAATGAACCTTGGCGCTACTGCTATTGGTACAGGTATCAACTCACCTGCTGAGTATACAAAACTAGTTGAGCAAAAACTTCAAGAAGTTACAGGACGTCCATTTGTAACAGCGAGCGACTTAGTTGAAGCTACACAAGATACAGGTGCGTATGTACAAATCTCTGGAGTATTAAAGAGAGTTGCTTCAAAAATGTCAAAAATTTGTAACGATTTAAGACTTTTAAGTTCTGGCCCAAGAACAGGTATAAATGAAATTAATCTTCCAGCTATGCAACCAGGAAGTTCAATCATGCCAGGTAAAGTAAACCCTGTTATCCCTGAAGTTGTTAACCAAGTTTGTTTCCATGTAATTGGTTCAGACATGGCTGTAACTATGGCGAGTGAAGGGGGACAATTACAACTTAACGTTTTTGAACCAGTAATAGCATTTAACCTTTTTACTTCAATGGCTATGATGAGAAATGCATTTAGAACACTAGCTTACACTTGTGTTGATGGTATTACAGCAAATAAAGAGAGATGCAAAGAGTTAGTACTTAACAGTATTGGTCTTGTAACTGCTCTAAACCCATTTATTGGTTATGAAAATTCAACAATAGTTGCAAAAGAAGCTCTAGAGACTGGTAAATCAGTTTACGACATAGTTTTAGAGAGAAAGATTTTAGATAAAGCAAAACTTGATGAACTTTTAAAACCAGAAAATATGGTTAAACCAAGAAGTATTAAAGACGTAAAATAAACTCAATTTAGGGTAGATAAAAATCTACCCTAAAAATTAAAAGGAGAGAGAATGTTAGCTGAATTACTCGGCCAAGGTTCGTCTATACTGATAGTATTACAGATAGTAACAGTACTAGCTGGTATATTTATCGGTGTTAGATTAGGTGGAATTGGTATAGGTTACGCAGGTGGGCTTGCCCTAATTGTTTTATGCTTTGTTTTAGGATTAAGACCAGGCGGAATCGCTGTAGATGTTATATTAATTATCGCATCAGTTATCAGTGCAATTGCTGCGATGCAAGTTGCTGGTGGTTTGGATTATCTAGTTTCTTTGACAGAAAAACTTCTTAGAAAAAATCCAAAACACATAAACTTCTTAGCACCTGCTGTTACTTATCTTATGACAATCTTAGCAGGAACAGGTCACACTGCTTATGCTGCACTTCCAGTTATTACTGAAGTTGCAAAAGAGCAAAATATTAAACCTTCAGTTCCTCTTAGTTTATCAGTTGTAACTTCACAAATCGCTATTACTGCTTCACCTATTGCTGCTGCTTTTATGGCTGCAACTGGAGCATTAGAGAAGTTTGGAGTTAGTTATTTGACACTTTTATCTATTACAATCCCAACAACATTTGTTGCTTGTATGATTACTTGTTGGATTATCGCTAAATTTTCAGATTTAGATTTAACTAAAGATCCAGTTTTCCAAGAGAGACTAAAAAAAGGATTAGTTAAGTATAGAGGTGAAGGCGTATATGACATTAAACCAGGCGCAAAACTTTCAGTATGGCTGTTTTTAGCTGGTGTTGCTGCGATTATTATTTGGGCTATTTTAGTAAGTCCAGCTGTTGGTCTTTTTGAAAAACCACCAGTTACAAGAGATCAAGGTATCTATATGTTTATGCTTTCAGTTGGTGCGCTTATAACAATATTTTGTAAAATTGATTTGGGGCAAATCGCAAACTCTTCAACATTTAAAGCAGGTATGGTTGCTGTTATTTGTATTCTTGGTGTTGCTTGGCTTGGTTCAACTTTAGTTGAAGGTCACATGGATGCTATCAAAGCTTTTGCTACTGATATTTTAAATAAATATCCTTGGTTACTTGCAGTAGTATTTTACTTCTTGAGTGCACTTTTATACTCTCAAGCAGTTACATCAAAACTATTGATACCAGTTGCTTTAATGATTGGTGTTTCTCCAATAACAGTTGTTGCATCTTTTGCTGCTGTTAGTGGTCTTTTTATTCTTCCTACTTATCCAACACTAATTGCCGCTGTGCAAATGGATGATACTGGCTCAACAAGAATTGGTAAGTTTATCTTTAACCACCCATTCATAATACCAGGTACATTGATGGTTACGCTTTCAGTTATATTTGGATTTTTATTGGCACCAGTTTTAATTTAGTTTTTTATTGTAATCGCCCGCTTGGGCGGTTACATATCACACAAGGAATAGACAGATGAAAAAAATCATAGGTATTTTAGGTGGTATGGGGCCAGCTGCAACTGTAGATATGTTTGATAAATTTGTTAAACTTACCGATGCAAAAAAAGATCAAGATCATATTCCTCTTTTAATCTCTTCCATCCCAGATGTACCAGATAGAACAGAAGCTATGCTTCATGGTGGAAAAGATCCACTTAAAAAATTAGTTAAGTATATGAAAATGCTCGAAGATGGTGGTGCAAAGTGTATAGTTATACCATGCAATACTGCTCACTATTGGTTTGATAAACTAAAAAAAAGATGCAATGTTCATATGATAAGCATAGTTGATTCAACACTGGATGCTATCAAAATGACCGATGCAAAAAAGATTGGTATTTTAGCAACTGATGCAACTTTAAGCGGGGGTTTATATCAAAAAAGACTTGAGAAAGATGGGTTTAAAGTCATTTTGCCAAAAAATCAAAAAGATGTAATGGACGGTATTTATATCTTTAAAGCTGGAGATTTAGATAAGGCGACAAAGTTGGTAGAAAAAGAGGTAAAAACCATGTTTGAAAATGGAGCTGATTTGATAATTTGTGGTTGTACCGAAATTCCAATAATTCTTAAAAATTCTATCGACAAAAATCCAGAAAAATTTATGGATGCTACCATCGAACTTGTTCGCGCAAGTATCAAATGGTATAAGTCAAAAAAATAAAATACTAAGATTGGTTTTGTGCCAATTTTAGTATTTTCTCTTTAATTACACAGAAATTACACAGATAGATTTTAATCTATCACGTTTTTTTATATTCTTTAGGTATTGCATAAAATATGTACAAAAAATTGCATATTTTATATATACTATTTCTAATTACTACTTTTACATTGTAAATGCTTTTAAAAAAGGAGGGTTGCTTATAGAAATAAAAATATAGATTTTGTATAGGATTAAATGTTTACATGTAAAGACATGTTTGGATGATTTAAATTTTAAAGGATATTTATATGAGTTTATTTAAAAAAGTAACGTTTTTACTTATTTTTGGTGCATTTGCACTATATGCAAAACCAACAGTTTATATTTTAGCAACTGGTGGAACGATAGCAGGAGCTGGCGAGTCAAGCCTAAAGAGTACATATACTTCCGGAGTTGTAACAGTTGATAAGTTAATAGCAGCAGTTCCAGCTATAAATGAGATTGCAACTATTAAAGGTGAACAAATCTCAAGCATTGGTTCTCAAGAGATGAATAACCAAGTTTGGTTAAAGTTAGCAAAAAGAGTAAATGAACTTTTAGCTCAAAAAGATGTAGATGCTGTTGTTATAACTCATGGAACTGACACTATGGAAGAGACAGCATTTTTCTTAAATCTTGTTGTAAAAAGCACAAAACCAGTTGTTTTAGTTGGTGCAATGCGTTCAGGAACTTCTATGAGTGCTGATGGACCACTAAATATATTTAATGCTGTAAATGTAGCTATAAATAAAGATAGCGTTGCAAAAGGTGTTGTAGTTGTTATGAATGAAGAGATTCACTCAGCACGCGAGGTAACAAAACTAAATACATCTGCGGTTAATACATTTGCATCTCCAAATGCTGGAAAAATTGGAACAGTATTTTATGGGAATGTTGAGTATTTGATGAGTACAACAAAACCAAATACCGTAAATTCTGAATTTGATGTAAGTACATTATCTGATTTGCCAAGAGTTGATATACTTTTTGCTCATCCAGAAGATAGCGATGTTTTTGTAAAAGCTGCTGTTAAAGCTGGTGCAAAAGGTATAGTTCATGCTGGTATGGGAAATGGAAATATCTTTCCAATAACACAAGAAGCTTTAGGTGAGGCTGTAAAAGAGGGCGTTGTAGTGTTAAGAAGTTCAAGAGTTCCAACTGGAAGCACGGTTCTTGAAGGCGAAGTTGATGATAAAAAATTTGGTTTTATCGCTGCTTCAACTCTTAATGCTCAAAAAGCAAGAGTTCTTTTGATGTTAGGACTTACAAAAACTAACAATCCTGCTGAACTTCAAAAACTATTTTTAAAATACTAAAAATTACACACTTCCCAAATACGAATTTTGGGAAGTGTTTACATGTAAACAATTTAATTAAACTAATATTTTGATATAATCTTTTTTTAAATTAATCTCAAGAAATAGTAATGAAAAAAATAATTAAAAATTTGTTTATATTATCATTTTTATTCTCTCCAATATTTTTATTTGCCCAAGAAAAACAGATTTTAATCATAAACTCTTATCATCGTGGCTTTGAATGGAGCGACCTTGTAATTGAGGGTATAGAAAAGACTCTGTATCAAAAGTATGATTACAACATAAACGTCTTATATATGGATTCAAAAAGGGTAAATTCTGAAAATTATTACGATACTTTAGTGGAACTTTACAAAATCCAACTAAAAAATCACAAATATGACTTAGTTATAGCTGTTGATAATTTTGCTTACAACTTCATAGCCAAACACTATTATGAACTCTTTAATGATGAGCCTATTTTATTTACTGGACTTGAGAGATATTCGCTGCAAACTATAAAAGATAAAAAATTGGAAGATAAGGTTTATGGTGTAATTGAAAGAAGGGCAATACCTGAAATCATGGAAATGATACCAAGGGTTATACCAAATCTTAAAAAACTATATATCATAAATGATACAAGT
Source organism: Campylobacteraceae bacterium (assembly GCA_047974135.1). Classification (GTDB taxonomy): domain Bacteria; phylum Campylobacterota; class Campylobacteria; order Campylobacterales; family Campylobacteraceae; genus JAIRQK01. The sequence continues at coordinate 15,538 of JBKECC010000030.1, forward strand.
GCAAATGGCGATGACTCTTTGCCATTTATAACAAAAGCAGTTGAAGATAGTGGTGGAAAGTTTGAAGTAGAGATTATAAGAAATTCAACAATAGAAAAATTAAGTAAAATATTTAGTGAAAAAAGAGACGATGCAGCAGTTTTTTACATAAGATTTTATAATGATGAGAATGGAAATTTATACAAAAACTCTCAAATAGCTTATATGATGAGTAGAAGTAAACTGCCAGTTTTTATCACCGATACTCTGTTTAGTGGAAAAGGAGCATACGGTGGAAAACTTGTTTTAATAAAAGAGCTTGGAGAGTTAACGGGAGAGGTTGCCGTAGATATATTAAATAAAAATATTGAACCTTTACATGTAATAACAGCAAATGATTATGAATTTGTATTTGATTACAAAAAGATGAATGAGTTTTATCTAAATCCTAGACTTATATCTTCAGATATTACTTTGGTAAATATGCCGATTTCTTTCTTTGAAAAATACAAAGATTTTATAAATTTTATATTTCTAATATCTCCATTTTTAATACTTCTTATAGTTGGGTTGATTTACAATATTTTTAAAAGAATGAAAAGCGAAGAAAAGCTTAAAAAAACGGAGTATGAAAGATATAAACATCAACAATTTATCATCCAACAATCAAAACTAGCAGAAATTGGAGAAGTTTTCTCATCAATTGCTCATCAATGGAAAAATCCTCTTGTTGAAATTTCTACCATTGCACAAGAACAAGCGCTGCTAAATCAAGATTCAGATAAAGAAAAAAACAAAAAATATGTTGAAGACATAATGACACAGATAAGATACATGACAGATACTGTAAATGATTTTCAAAAATTTATACTTCCATCAAATCAAAAGATAGCTTTTAATGTGGAAGATACTATAAAAGAGATGATGGGAATCATAGAACACACTATAAAATACAACTATATAGATATTGAGATAGATAAATCAAGAGCAACAAACTTGGTTACATTTGGTTATAAAAATGAATTTATGCAAACACTTTTAAATATAACAAACAATGCAAAAGATGAGATTGCTGTTCAAAGAAAAAAACGTGCAATCAAAAGAGGTTATATTAAATTTAGAATTTATAATGATGAGGATGATATAGTTCTTGAAATAAGTGACAATGCTGGTGGCGTAAAAGAGTGGATGCTAGATAAACTCTTTGAAGCATACTTTACAACTAAGAAAAATGGACTTGGCATCGGGCTTTACATGTCAAAACTTATCATTGAAGATAAGATGGGTGGAAAAATCACCGTATTTAACAAAGAAGATGGGCTTTGCTTTAAAATAGTACTAAAGGGTGTAAAATGAAGATTTTAGTTTTAGAAGATAATGAAAGATTGGCAAATCTAGTAAAAGTCACGCTAGAGAAAGAGAACTTCACTGTTGATGTTTTTTATGATGGAGATGATGCTCTAAATAATCTAAACAACGGTTATCACTGCTATATACTTGATATAAATGTTCCATCAGTTGACGGCATCTCTTTGCTTAGCACTATAAGACTTTATAACAAAAAAATCCCTATCATCATCATAAGCTCAAATCACGAGTTAGAAAAGATACAAAAAGCTTATGAGATTGGTTGTGACGATTATCTTAAAAAGCCATTTTTTAATTATGAACTTGTGCAAAAAGTTAAAAAACTTTGCCAAAATCAAACTCTAAAAGTGATAAATCTTTTTGGCGGATTTATATATGATTACGAAACAAATAGGCTCTTTGATGAAAAACAAAATGAGATAAAACTAGCAAAAAAAGAGATTTTATTTTTAGAAATGTTTGTAAAAGATAGAAATAAAATAGTTACGTACTCACAGATGGAAGAGTTTATATGGGAGGGTGAAGATACAACTATTTTAAATATGAGAGCGCTCATAAAAAGATTTAGGAAAAAGCTTCCAGAAGGTGCTATTGAGAGTATAAAAGAGGTTGGTTATATATTAAAATAGTTTCTACATGTAAAAAATGGTTACATGTAGAAAAATTTTTTAGCTGTGTTTTAAAGATTTTAGAGCAAATCCGATTGAAGTGTATATAACCCCTTGGAAGATTATATCGATTGAGATAAATAGTCCAATTACCCAAGTAAAACTATCAGGCGTTGCATATATCAAAATACCAGTTAGCAGCGAGAGAACACCAGAAAAAAGGCTCCATTGCCAACTGTTTATTGGTCTTAAAGCTATTGCAGCAACAATCCTAAAAACTCCAACAAACATAAAACCAAAAGCTATAAGTGTAGTTAAAAACATGCTCGCAACTATAGGATTTATAAGTGTTAAAAAACCAACCAAGCAGTACAAACCTCCTATAATTATCCAGAAAATTTTATTTGTTCCATCGTACATTTTTATAGCACTAAAGATTTGTAAAATACCTCCAAGAATCATCATAGAACCAAAGAAATACATAGCAACAATGCTTGTTATAAAAAGATATGAGAGTAGTATAACACCCAAAATAACCAAAAGTATCCCAAAGATGATTATCCAAGTGGAATTATCTTCAGCTTTTTGTCCAAACTTTCTAAGTAAATCGTCTCTATTTTCCATAGAAGCTCCTTTATTTTAGTTTATAAGTATGATGATTATATCACAATGAAGTTTTATCTTTAGAAAATATAAAAAATTAGCACTATATAAACAAAAACATAGTTACTTTATAGTTAATTCTGTAAGGTAAAATATCTAGATAAATTACAATAAAACCAAGATGGATTTAATATGATAGAACAAACTGAAAATTTATATAAAAATGCTTTAAAATATGGGAAAAATGGAAAAACAAAAGAGGCGATAGCTATATATATTTTGATTATAGACTTACTAAAAAATGAATCAAACAAACTAAATCCAACTTTAGTATATGCGATGTTTAACCTCGGTGTTGAATACGCAAACATAGGTGAATTTGAAAAATCAAAAGAGATACATTTTGAACTTATAGATAGATACATCCACACAAAAGATGAGAAAGTGCAAGAGTCAGTTTTAAAAACTATGAATACTTTAGCACTCAACTTTGCTGCTTGTAAAGATTTTGATAATGCTACAAAGATACGAGAAAAACTTGTAAATTACTTTCAAAATTCATCAAATCTTGAAATTATAAAAAGTGTTATAAGTAACATGGCTATTTTGGTTGTTGTGTACTTGAGAGAAGAGAAGATCGATGAAGCTATGGATATTTATAAAAAATTTTTAGAATTTTCAAACAATCCTATGAGTGATGAGGTAAAAGAAAAAGCAACTTTTAGTATGTTTAACATTGCTTTAGCCCTTGCAAAAAGCGACTTTGTTAAAGAGGCTATTTTTGTATATGAAGACTTTATAGAGAAATTTAAGTATTCAACAAACGAAGTAGTTTTAGAGCAAGTTGCAAAAGCGATGTATAATCTTGGGCTTTTGTATGATGGTGTAGGACAGGCTCAAGATAGTATAAAAATTTACCACGAATTTCCAAATCTATTTGGTAAAAATGAGAGTAAAACTATACAAAAAATTTATGAAAAAGCAAGAGAATACGTAAAACAAAGAGATAAAATCAAAAAAAAGTAGTTTACATGTAAGGCTTTACATGTAAACATTTGTTGTTATTTTAAAAAACCAAGACCAGCACTTAAAAGTGATTGTGTATCAAATTTCTTTGGTAAAACGCCATCAGGAGAGAGTTTGTTTACAACATCAGGAAGATATTTTGATAGTGTGCTAGTTATTGTATTTGCATCAATACCGATAGAGGAAGCAGCACTTTTTAATGCAGTACTTCCAAGTGCACTGCTAATTTGACTTTGCGAAATAGGCAGATTTGATCCATTTCCTATCCACGATTCAACTATATTTCCAAAACCACCTTTTGTTAACAACTTAACAATCCCATCAATGCCGCCAAAAGCATCTGCTATTTTGATTATTTCAGTGATATTTCCAGCACCGCCACCAGTAACTTTTCCTAAAACACCATCAAGTAAACCCATATAAATTCCTTTTAAAAAATGATTTGCAATTATACACTCTAAACGTTACTATTTTGTCATATATAACTTTTTTTATTTCAAGATAGTTTGATATAATCACGGCTTACAACACAAAGGCGTTTTTTCTGATGAGTAGGTATCTTCAAATTTTTAAAATCACATTGCCAATTTTTATGGGTTATATTCCTCTTGGAATAACTTTTGGAATTTTAGCAGTTTCAGTAAATATACCTTGGTATTTTGTACTTTTTATGAGCATTTTTATATACGCTGGCTCTGCTCAATTTTTAGCAGTTGTCTTGTTTTCTTCTGTGGCAACTTTGGTGGAGATATTTATAGCGATTTTTTTAGTAAATCTAAGACACTTTTTTTATGGATTATCCATGATAAACGAGTTTAAAGTTTTAAAAGGTTTTATGAAAAAATACGCTATTTTTGGTTTAACGGATGAGACTTTTGCACTTTTAAAAACACTTCACTTACCAAAACAAGAAAAAGAGAAAATGTTTGTAATTATCACATTTGTAAATCAAATGTATTGGGTTATTGGAAGTGCTATAGGAGCGTTTTTGGGAGCAAATATAAAGTTTGACACAAAAGGTATAGAGTTTATCCTAACAGCTCTTTTTGCGGTTTTAGCTATCGAGTTATACAGAAAAAATCCAGCAAAAAAAGTTTTGATAGCTTCTATATTTATAGGACTTTTTGGTATTTTTGTATTGCCAAGTAAATATATGCTCATCCTTTCACTCATCTTTTGTGCGTTTACACTTTTTACATGTAAAAGTTGGATAGTAAAATGAGTGAAAAATACTTAATCTTGGCTATCATTGTTGCCACATTTGCCACATTTTTAACAAGATATTTGCCATTTTTGATGTTTGATAAAAAGACAAAACCATCACAAACACTTGTTCTTTTTGAGAGATTTATGCCACTCATGATAATGGTGATTTTAGTTTTTTACTGCATAAAAGATGTAAAATTTGTAGAATTTCCTTACGGTATTTTTGAAATCATTGGCATTTTATCCGCAGTTTTTTTACATGTAAAGTTCAAAAACATTCTTCTTAGTATTTTTAGCGCAACTGCTATTTATATGCTTTTAGTCCAAGTTCTAGAGCCAAGTTTAAGGGGTTTTTTTGAGTAAATTTTTACCTACAACAAAAGAGGAGATGAACGTTCTTGGTTGGAAAGAGTGTGATGTTATCCTAGTAACTGCTGATTCATACATAGATTCACCTTTTATAGGAACTGCTGTTGTAGCAAGATTGCTCGAACTTTGGGGATACAGAGTTGGTATCATCGCACAACCTGATTTTAAAAGTGGTATTGATATAACAAGGCTTGGAGAACCAAAGCTTTTTTGGGGAGTAAATGGTGGAAGCGTTGACTCTATGGTTGCAAATTACACTGCAACCAAAAAGTTTAGAAAAAGCGATGATTACACGCCTGGAGGACAAAACACAAAAAGACCAGACCGTGCAGTTATCGTTTACTGTAACCTAATAAGACAGCACTTTAAAAACTCTGTTCCAATCGTCTTAGGAGGTATTGAAGCAAGCTTAAGACGAGTTAGTCATTATGATTTTTGGAGTAATAGTTTGCGAAAACCTATACTTTTTGACGCAAAAGCTGATTATCTAATTTATGGCATGGGTGAAAATGCATTAAAAGAGTTATCTTTGTGCCTAAAAGAGGAAAAAAGTCCTTTACATGTAAAAGGTATCTCTTATATCTCAAAAGAGAAAGTTGAAGAGTATACACAACTTCCAAGTCATGAAGAAGTTTTAAAAGATAAAGAGAAATACATAGATCTTTTTGATGAATTTTATAAAAACAATGATCCGTTAAACGCTAATGGATTATGTGAAAAAGTTGACAGCAGGTATTTGGTGCAAAATCCTCCAAATTTTTATACCTCTACAACTGAGCTTGATACTTATTCAAAACTTCCATATACTCTAGAGCAACATCCATATTACGAAAAAATGGGCAAAGTAAAATGCTTGGAGACTATAAAATTTTCACTTCTAACTCATCAAGGCTGTTGGGGAGAGTGCAACTTTTGTGCTATCACAACTCATCAAGGAAGAACGATTCGCTCACGAAGTAAAAACTCCGTTTTAGATGAAGTTAAAAAGTTTACTACTTTTAAAGATTTTAAAGGAGTTATACACGATTTAGGCGGACCAAGTGCAAATATGTACGATTATGAGTGTAAAAAGAAAATAACAAAAGGAGCTTGCAAAGATAAACGCTGTGCAAGTTTTGAAGGTATTTGCAAAGCCATGAAAGTCTCACACAAACCTATTATTTCACTTTTAAATGAGGCAAGAGAAATTAAAGGTGTTAAGCACGCTTTTGTTGCAAGTGGAATTAGATACGATTTGATAAATGAAGATAAAGAAAATGGGGTAAATTACTTAAAAACTTTAACAAAACACCATATAAGCGGACAGATGAAAATAGCCCCAGAACACACGGAAGATAAAGTTCTAAAACTCATGGGAAAACCAAATAAAAAATCTCTTGTTGATTTTAAAAACCTTTTTTACAAGATAAATGAACAAAGTGGAAAAAAGCAATTTTTGACTTACTATCTTATAGCTGCTCATCCTGGATGTGCTGAGAGTGATATGAAAAGCTTAAAAGATTTTACAAACAAAGAGTTAAAACTAAACCCAGAACAGGTGCAAATTTTCACTCCAACTCCTGGAACTTACTCTTCTGTAATGTATTACACAAAACTTGACCCAACTACAAGAAAACCTATTTTTGTAGAGACTGAAATTAGA
>JBKECC010000154.1:0-9405 GCA_047974135.1 Campylobacteraceae bacterium
GGAACAGGTATGGTAATGCGATCAAAAGCTACAATGCTCAGCTCTTCACAAATAAAATCAGTTGTAGCTTATATAGAAACACTTAAAAAAACAGATAATACAACAAGTGTAACAAAATAATCTTTTACATGTAAACTAAAGATATTGAAATTTCTTTGGTTTACAAAACACTGTTACATAAAACTAAACGTTTACATGTAAACTTCATAAATCTACTCAAATTTTTTCTAAATTTAAAATATTTTAAATAATTTCTCAAATATCAAGCATTTTAAAGAATTTCTTTTGTAACATAAAAACTTCACTAAATTTTAAAGGATAGAACATGAGAAAGTGTTTATCGATTGCTGCAGCACTTATGCTAGCCTCATCTTTCGTGAGCGCAAAAGAGATAAAAATCGGTGCAATTATGCCAATGAGTGGAGCTATCTCTGCGTATGGGCAAACCGCGTGGGAAGGGTTTTCGCTTGCTAACAAATTAGAACCAACTCTTAAAAATGGTGATACCATAAAGATAGTTTTAATCGACAGTAAGGGTGACAAGATAGAATCAGCAAATGCAGCTTCAAGACTTATAAGTTCAGAAAAGGTTGTTGCGATTGTTGGCGAGCTAATCAGCACAAACACCGACCAAATTGCTTCTATCACAGAAAAAGAGAAAATTCCTCTAGTTGCTCCAGCAGCTACAAATGATAGACTTACTCAAAGAAAGCAATTTATGAATAGAGTTTGTTTTACTGACTCATTTCAAGGCGAAGTTGTTGCAAATTATGCTACAAATACACAAAATTTAAAAACAGCAGTTGTGGTAGTTGATCAAGCTCAGGTTTATTCACTTGGACTTGCAAAAGCTTTTCAAGATACATATGAAAAAAATGGTGGAAAAATCTTAAAAACCATAAGAATTAGCTCTGGCGACAAAGATTTTAAAGCCGTAGTTGCACAGATTAAACAGTCAAATCCAAGTATGATATTTTTACCAGTTTACCACCCAGAGGCTTCGATGGTAGCTAGACAAGCAAAAGAAGCTGGACTAAATATCCCAATGTTTTCAGGTGATGGAGTAGCAAACCCAACATTTGTTGAGCTTGGTGGAAGTGCAGTAAATGGCTACATGTTTACAGATACTTTTGATTCATCAAATCCTCCAACCAAAAGAAGTCAAGATTTTATAGAAATCTATAAAAAAGAGAGTGGAAAAAGTGAAATTGCAGGATTTACCGCTCTTGGAGCAGATTCATATTTTATCATCATTGAAGCTATGAATAAATGCGAAGACCCAACAGATGGGGCTTGCATAAACAAAAATATCAAATCAACTAAAAACTTTGAAGGCGTTTCAGGCGTTATAAACATGAACGAAAGTGGTGATGCCGTGCGTTCTGCAGTTATTAAAGAGGTTGTTGATGGAAAGTTTGTATATAAAGCAACTGTAAATCCATAAACTTATTTACATGTAAAGCCTTTATAAGTTATAAAGGCTTTCTTGTATCTATATAAATGCTAATAGTGGTTGGTATTTATATAGATATTTTTTGGAGAGTTTATGGATTTTACGATGTTCATGCAACAGATGCTAAACGGCTTTAGCTTGGGCAGTATGTACGCACTCATTGCTATTGGTTATACGATGGTTTATGGAGTTTTGAGACTTATAAATTTTGCACACGGTGAGATTATGATGGTTGGTGCATTTATGTGTCTTTTTGGAGTTACTCACTTCAACCTTCCTTTCTTTTTTGCAGTTCTTTTTGCGGTTTTGTGTGCCTCTTTGGTTGGTGTTGCAACAGAAAAGATAGCTTATAAACCACTCCGTGATGCCCCAAAAATTTCACTTCTTATAACCGCTATCGGCATCAGTTATTTTTTACAAAATATATTTAACGTGCTTTTTAAGGGTGAGCCAAAAGCTTTTCCTATTCCTGAGTATTTAAGCGGAACAGTAGAGTTTGGTGGGCTTATTATAACAAAACCAGCTATTATAGTTCCTGTTATAACCATCATTCTTTTGTGCATGGTTTTGTACGTTTTATATAAAACAAAATATGGCATAGCCATAAGAGCTTTGGCATTTGATATTAAAACTGTAAATTTAATGGGCATAGATGCAAATAAAATCATTACTTTAGTTTTTGCCATCGGTTCCTCTCTTGCTGCAATTGGCGGAGTATTTTTTGCACTTAATTATCCAACGGTTGATCCAAATATGGGGGTTTTAGTTGGACTTAAAGCTTTTGCGGCAGCTGTTGTTGGAGGCATAGGAAGTGTTACAGGAGCTGTTCTTGGAGGATTTATCATAGGTTTTACAGAGATAGTTTTTGTTGCTTTTTTCCCTGAACTTGATGGTTATAAAAATGCTTTTGCTTTTATATTTTTGATTTTTGTTCTTCTTTTTCGTCCAACTGGCATTTTGGGATATAACTTTGAGCGAAGTAGGTTTTAAATGCCAAAATTTATAAATAAAGAAAGAGCAATATATATATGTTTGATTTTAGTAACTTTACTTTTTTTATATATAACAGATAACTTTTTTGGTAGCTACTCTACAAGAGTTATAAACACTATAGCTATTTTTGTGATTTTAGCAGTTAGTTATAACTTGATAAATGGCGTAACAGGACAATTTTCTTTGGAACCAAATGGTTTTGTGGCAGTTGGTGCTTATGTGAGTGCACTTTTGCTTATAAACGCCGAAGAGAAGAGTTATCAATACTTAATGGAAGAGCCAACAGCTTTTGTACTTTGGCTACAGTCTGATTTTATCATAGCACTTTTGATATCTGGTATTTGCTCTGCACTTTTAGCTCTTTTTCTTTCATTTCCAGTTTTTAGAGTTAGGGGAGATTACTTAGCTATCGTTACCCTTGGGTTTGGTTTTATCATACAGATTTTTGCTATAAATAATCCTCAAATTACAAATGGTGCAACGGGCATAACAAACATTGTAAAAGAAAATGGAGAAAATTTTGTAAATATTTACTGGACCGGGATAGCCGCCATCATCACCGTTGTTTGTATTTTAAATATCATAAGATCAAAATATGGACGAGCCATGAAAGCGGTTCGTGATGATGAAGATGCTGCACTTGCTATGGGTATAAATACTTTTAAGATTAAAACTCTTGCCTTTTGTACCAGTGCATTTTTTGAAGGAGTTGGAGGTGGACTGCTTGCAGCTTTCATGACAACAGTTTCTCCTGATCAATTTTCATTTTTCCTAACATTTCAACTTTTAATCATCATTGTTCTTGGAGGATTAGGAAGTACAACCGGTGCTATTTTGGGAACCATTTTAGTTGTTGGCGGAAGTGAATGGCTTAGATTCTTAGATGAACCGATGAATATATTTGGCTACCAAACTTCTGCGATGCCAGGACTTAGAATGGTTGTTTTTTCCATCATTCTCATACTTGTTATGCTTTTTGCAAGAAGAGGAATCATGGGGAGTGGTGAGATAAATGACTTTATCAAAAAAGTTTGGGCAAAAATAAGATGATTTTACAGATACAAAATATAACAAAAAACTTTGGTGGAGTTAGCGCTATATCGGGCACTTCTTTTACTATAAACAGAGGCGAGATTTATGGTCTTATAGGTCCAAATGGTGCTGGAAAAACCACGATGTTTAACATTATCACAGGAAATTATAAACCTACAAGTGGAGAGGTGATTTTTAAAGAGAAAGAGATTTCACGCTTAAAGCCTTTTCAAATAGTAAGGCTGGGAATCGCTAGAACATTTCAAAATATAAGGCTTTTTTCTTCCATGAGTGTTATGGAGAATGTTTTGATAGGCTTTGACAACCGTGCAAAATATACCTTTTTTGAGAGTGTCTTTAGGCTTCCAAGATTTTTTAAAAGTGAAAAAAAGATAAAAGAAGAAGCACTTAAAATTTTAAAATACCTAAATTTAGATGAGTTTGCAAATTTGCCTGCAACCGATTTAAGCTATGGGCAACAAAGAAAGATAGAGATAGCAAGAGCCTTAGCTACAAACCCTTCTATACTTTTGCTTGATGAACCAGCCGCTGGCATGAATCCAGCTGAAACAAAAGAACTTGGTGATTTGCTTAAACGTGCAAGAGAAGATTTTAACTTAACTATACTCTTGATTGAACATGATATGAAGTTTGTAAATCAACTTTGCGATAGAGTTTTGGTGCTTGACTATGGAAAGACAATATTTGAGGGAAAACCAAGCGATGCTATACAAAACAAAGAGGTTATTACTGCTTATTTGGGAGATTTTGTACAATGATTGAAGTAAAAGACTTACATGTATATTATGGTTTAATTGAAGCAGTTAAGGGAATCAGTTTTAAGGTTGATAGTGGAAAAATAGTTTCATTGATTGGCTCAAATGGTGCAGGAAAAACTTCAACGCTAAATGCACTTTTAAATAATGTTAAAAAAAGTGGTGAGATAAATTTTGGAGGATACAATACAAGAAAACACAAAACTCATGCACTTGTTAGAAATGGCATGTCACTTGTTCCAGAGGGGAGAAAAATATTTATAAATCTAAGTGTTGAAGAAAATTTACGAATTGGTGCATTTAATAATGATGATAATTACGAAGCTTTGCGTGATGTGATGTACGGACTTTTCCCTCGTATTAAAGATAAACGTTTCCAAATGGCTGGAAACTTAAGCGGAGGAGAGCAGCAAATGCTTGCTATTTCAAGGGCGCTTATGAGTGAACCAAAACTTTTGATGCTAGATGAACCAAGCCTTGGACTTGCTCCAAAGATAGTTGGAGAGGTTTTTGAAACAATTGTGCGATTAAGAAATGAGGGAATTACAATTTTACTTGTTGAGCAAAATGCATTTGCTGCCTTAAAAATTTCAGATTATGCTTACGTTATGGAGAACGGTAAAATAGAACTTGAAGGGGTTTCTTCCTCACTTATTGGAAATGATTCTATAAGAGAAAAATACCTCGGAGGATAGATATAAAAAAGTAACAAATGTTACACTTTAAGTATTAAAAAAGTATTTATCAAAAAGGGGTTAAAATTACACCTTATATCGTTCTTTTAAGGATTTATCTATAATGAAATTTCTGTCAAAAACTCTATTTTCCATGCCAGCCATGGCAGTAATGCTTCTTATTTTTGCCTTATCCTGTGCCGTAGCTACATTTATAGAAAACGATTTTGGGACAGAAACAGCTTGGGCAGTTGTTTATAATGCTTGGTGGTTTGAACTTATTCAAGTGCTTCTTGGTGTAAACCTCATATACAATATCATAAGATTTAAACTCTACAAAAAAGAGAAACTTCCATCTTTTATTTTTCACTTTGGCATGATTTTGATACTTCTTGGAGCTGGACTTACAAGATACTTTGGATACGAGGGAGTTTTGAATATCAGAGAGGGAAAAAGTAGCAATATAGTTCGCTCCTCTGAACCATATATACAGTTTAGTGCATACAAAGATGGCATGGTGCACGAAGTTGCGTACAAACAATTAATCACACAGCTTGGTAAAAATAGATTTGACTTCTCTTTTGATGTTGACAATGAAACTGTACATGTAAAGTTTAAAGACTTTATTCCAAGAGCAGTAAAAGCCATAGTTGATGCACCAGAAGGCATACCAACTATTGCACTTACAATCTCAAATGAAGAAGGCAAAAGCTCTTTAGTTTTAAGAGAAGGGAATGCTTTTGAAAAAAATGGAATCATTTACATCTTCAATGCAGAAAAACCAAGTAGTTTAAGAGATGATATGCCAATCATCAACTTCAAACTTGACAATGGCAAATTTTTCTTTACTTCAAACAAAGCAGTCGAATACTTTACAATGCAAAATGCAAGTAAAGGTGAGTTTGCAAAAAATACTCTTTACGAATTTAACGATAAAAACTTATATACTATTGGTGAGAGCAGCTTCGCGGTTAGATATCTAGGTCTAAAAGGTAAAGAGACTATAATCAGCGAAGAGCCACAACCAAACTCTATGGATATGCCATATAACGCACTTATACTTGAACTTGATTATAAAAATGAAAAAAGAGAGGTTGTGCTTTTTGGTCTTGGAAGAGGGTACAAAGGCTCTCCTGTGCAAATTGCATTTGATGATACTGTTTTTGTTGCTGAGTGGGGAAGTAAAGTTTTGGAACTTCCATTTTTAATAAAACTAAACGATTTTCAACTTGAACGCTATCCTGGCTCAAACTCGCCCTCATCTTATGCCAGTGAAGTTGTAGTACTTGATAGTGAGAAAAATATAACAAAACCTTATAGGATTTATATGAATAACGTGCTTGATTATAGAGGATATAGATTTTTTCAAGCTTCATACGACCAAGACGAACTTGGGACTGTTTTATCAGTAAATAAAGACCCAGGTAAAATACCTACTTATCTTGGTTATTTTTTGCTTAGCTTTGGAATGCTTTTTAATGTTTTAAATCCAAATAGCAGATTTCGAAAATTGGCAAATTTGATACATAAAGATGCTATAGCAGGAAGCAAAAAAGCTGCATCAATATTTGCATTTTTACTCATTAGTGCTTTACTCTCTTCACCTAACTCTTTAAATGCACAAGGTTTTGAAGAGTTGATGAATTCAAATCAAACAGCAAGAGATATTTCAAAAGAACACGCAAACAAATTTGGAACTATTTTGGTTCAAAGCATGGATGGTAGGATAAAGCCTATAGATACTCTCTCTCGTGACATACTAAATAAAGTTTATAGAAGTGAAACATATAAAGGGTTGAATGCAAATCAAGTGATTCTCTCTATGATTGAAAGCCCTTATTATTGGGCGCAGGTTCCATTTATAAGAGTAAGTCATCCTAAACTTAAAAAAATCCTTGGTTTAAAAGAGAGTGATAATTACGCTTCATTTATGAATTTTTACGATGAAAATGACCAGTATAAACTCTTGAAAGTTACAGAAGTAGCAAATAGAAAAAAAGATGCCGAAAAAAATAAATTTGACAAAGATGTTTTAAAAGTTGATGAAAGATTTGGCATCATGTACTTTACTTTTACGCTTGAAATGTTTAGGATAGTTCCAAAAGCAGCTGATTTAAACAATACCTGGTATAGTATCAATGGTGCTATGCAAACATTTCCACAAGATGAAGCAAGTGATGTAAATATACTATTTAGAAGTTACTTTTATCTGTTAGAACAATCAATGCAATCTGGAAATTGGACGGAAGCCGATAAGGGCGTAGATAGAATTAAGGCATATCAAGTGCAATATGGTGTAAATGTTATGCCAAGTAAGTCAAGGGTTGATGCAGAGATTTTATTCAATAAAATAAAAATATTTGATAGACTTTCACCAATTTATCTCATCACTGGCTTTGCGCTTTTACTTTTTATATTTGTAAAGATGGCTGCGCCAAGGTTAAAAATTTCACCTATTGTAAAAGTTATATTTACTATCAATCTAATCGCATTTTTGATACACACGTTTGGGCTAGGGCTTAGATGGTTTGTAGCTGAACACGCTCCTTGGAGCAACGGTTATGAGTCAATGATATACATAGCTTGGGCATTAGCGCTTTCAGGTCTTTTTTTCTCAAGAACTTCTGTCATATCTATGGCGCTAACGTATATATTAGCTGGAATTACTCTGTTTGTTGCGCATTTAAGTTGGATGGACCCACAAATCACAAATCTAGTTCCTGTTCTTAAGTCTTACTGGTTAACCATACACGTTTCAGTTATTACGGCTAGTTATGGATTTTTAGGACTTTGTTCGTTACTTGGGTTTTTTGTTCTTATTTTGTATATCACAAAGAGTTTTAGTAGTAAACCTTCATATAAAACAGAAGTAGAAAAAAATATAACTGAAGCCACAAGAATCAATGAAATGTCCATGATTTTAGGGCTTTGCTTGCTAACAATAGGTAACTTTTTAGGTGGAGTTTGGGCAAATGAGAGTTGGGGAAGATACTGGGGTTGGGACCCAAAAGAGACATGGTCTTTAATCTCGATTTTATTTTATGCCATTATCGCACACTTTAGGTTTATACCGCGAGTTAATAACCAGTTTGCTTTTGCTATTTTTTCTACCATCGCTTATGCTTCGATTATCATGACATACTTTGGTGTGAACTACTATCTTTCAGGCATGCATTCATACGCAGGAGGCGATGCTGTTCCTGTTCCAGCTTTTGTGTATTGGGTAGTTGGAATCGTTGGAATTGTTATCGCCGGGGCTAATTTTTGTGTTTCAAGAGATGAAGAAAAATACAATAGAGAGATTAAAAAACTATAAAAACTTTTACATGTAAGAAAATTCTTACATGTAACTTTATATGAATAAAATAAGATAATTTAATACTGTTTTAATCTATCAAAATCTATTTTGGCGGCATCATTTGTCATTTTAAAGCCACTATATCTTTTTTGGCATTGACTCATTTGATTTGTATCCAAATCTTGTGTTTTGAAAATTTCATCTGAAAGTTCAATAATTTTTACAGTTTGTTGTGAGGGGCTATTTTGTATTAAAATCAATCCTAAGTTGAATATTTTATCAAAATTTGGTTGTGAAATATTTGTAATGTAAGGATCAGAAGAGTATTCTAAATATAGTTCGCCACCATCTATATATTTCCATTTTCCACCTCTTTTATACTCATATACTATCTCTGTTTTATCGTTTTTTATTGGCTCAAATAGTTTTTGTGTTTTTTTATCTTTTGGCAAGTTGTTTTTATCTATATTTAAAACCAAGTAACCTTTTGCTTCAAAATTCATCATTATAGAATATTTTAATGCTATTTTGGTATCAAGTGTAACTCCATCAAAAATTTTTGTAGAATCAGTACAATACCAATCATTTGTCAATTTTTGTGCAATTTTAGAATCTTCGCCCAAATAATTTGTTTTTGTATTTGGTGACGCAAGACAGCCAGAGAGAAATAGCATAATTGAAACTGTTGTAAATAAATAATAAAGAAATTTCATTAAATAATCCTAATATAAAGGTTAAAAAGTTATTATATTGTTTCTAAGCTTAATGATTATTATGTTCATATAAGACTTATAAAACAGTTTAAAATAGGAGAATTTATATGATTAAAATAAAAGTATTGAAATTGGGATTTTTGATAGGTTTACCTATTTTTTTTAGTGGATGTCTAGTAACGGCTGTAAATAATGCACTATCTGATGGAGGAGGTTCTGTAAAATATTATTCAGGAAAAAATGCAGAAGAGATTAAAAGCAATGTACTTTATGAACCTTGTAGCGATGTTGAATCTGTTTCATATATGAATGTAATCAACAACAATCCAGTAAACGATACTGTAAATGCAGAATTTAGAAGAGGCTATTTATATGTAGGTGAATCAAGATGTAAAGGTCCCAGTGGAGCAGCTTCAGCAAATGATGCAACAATGCTTGGACATAAAATAGGTGCAGGTAGGATGTA
>JBKECC010000046.1:0-6927 GCA_047974135.1 Campylobacteraceae bacterium
GCTCTTTGTTTGTTGTCTCCACTTAGCATTACTATGTTTTTAACTCCGATATCCCTTAAGGCTTGCACTGCATATTTGCTATCTTCTTTTATCTCGTCATTTATAACTATAACTCCAGCAAAAATACCATCAATAGCAACATAAACTATAGTTCCAATTTCCTCTTGTTTTTCAAAAGCAATGTTGTATCTATCCATCATTTTGCTATTTCCAACTAAAACTTTTCTGTTTTCAAAGTTTGCCTCTATACCAAATCCGGATAACTCTTTTATCTCAATATCTTGCAGTTTTTCTATCTCTTCTTTATACTCATTTATGATAGAAATAGCGATTGGATGAGTTGAAAAACTTTCACTTATAGCTGCATTTTTTAGAACTTCTTCTTTGCTAAAGCCGTTAAATACTTCAACTTTATTTACTTTAAATATACCTTTTGTAAGTGTTCCTGTTTTATCTAAAACAACCGTATGAACGCTGTTTAATGCTTCAAGATAGTTGCTTCCTTTAACCAATATGCCTTTTCTTGAAGCACCGCCTATTCCACCAAAAAAACTAAGTGGGATTGATATAACAAGTGCACAAGGACAAGAGATAACCAAAAATACTAAAGCTCTATAAATCCACTCACTAAAAGTAGCACTTGGAAGTAAAAGCGGAGGAATTACAGCTAACAAAAGTGCCAAACTAACAACGATTGGTGTGTAGATTTGCGCAAATTTTGTTATAAAATTTTCTGTTTTTGCTTTTTTGTTGGTAGCATTTTGTACGAGCTCTAAAATCTTTGAAACGGTTGATTCACCAAACTCTTTTGTAACTCTTACGCTTAAAAGTCCATTTTTATTTATAGAGCCTGAAAGCACGTCATTTCCAACATCAACCTCTTTTGGCAAAGCTTCACCACTTAGGGCTGATACATCAAGCGTTGAAGAGCCTTTGATAATAACTCCATCAAGAGGAATTTTTTCTCCTGCTTTTATGATGATAATTTCACCTATACCAACCTCTTGGGGTGAGACTTTTTTAATCTCTTCTCCAATTTGCAAATTTGCAAAATCTGCTCTTATATCCATCAAGCTTTCAATGGATTTTCTTGAACGATTTACTGCTAAACTCTGAAAAGCCTCTCCAACTTTATAAAAAAGCATAACAGCAACGCCCTCAGGATATTCACCTATAGCAAATGCGCCGATTGTAGCTACACTCATTAAAAAGTTTTCATCAAATACTTTACCATTTGATATATTTTTTAAAGCTTTTAATACAACATCGCCACCAACTAAAAGATAAGCACTTAAAAATATCAAGAAATTAACCAAACTGCTAAAATCAAAAATCATTCCAACTGCAAATAAAACAGCACCTGCTACAAAGGCAAACTTTTGATATTTTTCTTTGTTACTTTCACTATCTAAAACCTTCTGTTTTGCACTTGAGATAATAACATCAGGCTCCAAGTCTTTGATTATGGCTGTTATCTCTCTTGTTAATTTTGGCAAATCCTCTTTATCAAATACCTCGATAATCATTTTCTGTGTAACAAAATCTACATTTGCGTTTTTTATGCCTTTAACATTTTTTGCACCCTCTTCTATTTTGCTAGCACAAGAAGCGCAATCAAGCCCATTTAGATACAAAGTTTTTTTTCCAGCAACAACTTCTTCTTTTTCTATGACTACTATTTTATCATCATGAGTTTTTGCTATCTCTACTATTTTTTCTTTTATAGCTTCAAAGTTTTGGGTTGAAACGTTTAACTCTAGAACTCTTGTTGAAAAATTTACATTTGCATCTACAACATTTGCAAGCTTTTTTGCATCTTTTTCTATGCCAGATGCGCAAGATGCACAACAGAGATTTTCTAAGATAAACTCTTTTTTGCCCATTTGCTGGAATTTCATCTTTTTTCCTTTTTACATGTAAATCTAAATTTAAATGAACAGTTGCATAACTATTCAAATATAACTATCAAAAAAATAGCCTAAGGCTAAGTTTATTGTTCTTTTATGTGAGTCAAACCTTGGTCAAAAATAGTCTTTACATGCTCATCGTCAAGCGAGCAATAAACCACTTTTCCAACTTTTTTGTTTTTCACCAATTTTGCCTGTTTTAAAACCCTTAACTGGTGTGAGATTGAAGATATACTCATACCAAGAACGGCAGCTATATCGCAAACACACATTTCACTTTTAAAAAGTGCATAGATGATTTTTATACGTGTTGAATCACCAAAAACTTTAAAAAGTTCAGCAACATCAAACAATGTTTCATCATCAAGCATATGTTTTTTTACTTCGCTTACAACGTCTTCATGAATGATAGTGCATTCGCAAACATCTATTTTTGCTTTGTTGTTTGACATTTTATCCCTTTCATTTAAATATTTGAATAATTGTTCAAGTGTTATGATATAACTTTTTTATTTTAATGTCAAGAAATTTATACCAATCAAGTAAATTTTAATATAGTTGTAACTATAATGATTACATCTAAATAACCAAAGGGGTTTTCATGAGTAAAAAAGTTGCTCTTCTTGTTCCAAATCCAGTAAATGGATATGGTCTGTTTTCATATCTTGAGGCGTTTTATGAAGCTGGAGTAAAATACACTACTTTTGCGATTAACCCAAACAATAAAGTAAAAACAAACTCTGGCTATGAACTAAGTTTAGACAAAAACATAAAAGATTTAGTGGGTAAAGAAAACGAGTTTGATGGAGTAGTTTTTGCTTGTGGTGATGCTATTATCTCGCTTGGCGAATTGCTTCCTACAAAAGAGTGGCAAGATACATTAAAAGTTTTGAAAAATTTTGAAAAACTAAACAAGAAAATCGCTGGACATTGTGCTGCTGCACTTATTTTCCAAATAGCTGAAATTGGCGAAGGCAAAAAGATGGCTGTTCATCCACTTGGGAAATCAAAACTTGAAAAAATAAAAGCTGTTGACAATAGTAGTATTGTTGATGGTAATTTTTTCACTGCAAAATGCGAAGATCATACAAAAGAGTTTATCTCTTGGTTTATCAAATTTTTATAATTTAAAAAGGGGATATTTCCCCTTTTACAAACTTTTTTATCTCAAAGAATTTACTTATTTTTCTTATAATTACTAATTAGTACAATTTATTTGCTTTTGTGATTTATAATGTCAAAAAAATAAAGGAAATAAAATGAAAAAAATGCCGATACTATTTGTCGGGCATGGTTCTCCGATGAATATTTTAGAAAAAAATGAATGGACAAAAAACTGGGAAGAGATAGGTAAAAAGATACCAACACCAAAATCTATATTGGTCATTTCAGCTCACTGGGTAGCAAATAAAACCTATGTTACAACTTCTAAAAATCTAGATACTATTTACGATTTTTATAGTTTCCCAAAGGAGTTATACGAACTATCATACCCAGCAAAAGGTGATATAGAGTTGGCAAATAAAGTTAGCTCTATGTTTGAAGACAAAGTTTTTTTTGATGACAAAAGAGGATTAGACCATGGCGCTTGGTGTGTTTTGTATCATCTTTTTCCAAAAGCAAATATACCAGTTATACAGCTTAGTATAAACTCTAACTTTACTCCACACGAGAGTTACGAGTTTGGGAAAAAACTACAAAGCCTAAGAGACGAAGGTGTACTTATCATTGGTAGTGGTGACGTCGTTCACAACTTGGCACTTTGCAACTGGAATATGCAAAAACGTGGCTTTGATTGGGCTATTACTTTTGATGAATTTGTTGAAGATAGCATTAAGACAAGAAATCATGAAAACATCATACACTATGAAAAAGCACCAGAGTTTAGTGGCAAAGAGTTTTATACAAGAGAACATTACGAACCACTTTTGTATATCTTAGGCGCATCAAGAGAAGATGACACGGTTGAAGTCTTTAATGAAGGATGTGACCTTGGTGCAGTTTCTATGACTTCATATATGCTTTATTAGTTTACATGTAAAGGTTGCAAGTTTTATTTGCAACCTTTTTTATGCTATTTCCAATTTACCTTATTGAAAATATCTACTGCTTTTTTAGAATTTTTTGCGATTGTATTCATGTCTATCGTTGATTCCTTAAAAGTTCCCCATGCGCTAACAGTATCGTTTGGAGTAGCTTTTGGATTTACTGGATACTCATTACTATCTCTAACGAAAAGTGTTTGAGCTTTTGCAGAATTTGCCAAAAACTCTAAAAACTTAACTGCATTGTCATAATTTTTTGCTCCTTTTAAAATGCCAGCACCTGTGATGTTTATAAAAGTTCCGCTACTTTCCTGATTTGGAAAAATTACTCCAAGAGCTTTTGCAACATTTACATCTTTTTCATCTTTTGATTGCAAGAAAAAACCAAGATAGTAGTTATTCATAACTGCAACATCCCCTATTTTATTTACTACATCTCTTGCTTGATCTCTATCGTTTCCTTTTGGCTCTCTTGCGAAGTTATTTACCATGCCCAACGCCCATTTTTTTGCACCAACTTCTCCATACTCCTTAATCATAGATGCAAGCAAAGCTTGATTATAAATGTTTGATGAAGATCGAATAAGCACTTTACCTTTAAACTCTGGCTTTGTTAAGTCATCGTAAGTTTTGATACTTGTTGGATTAATTCTATCTTTTGCATAGACTATAATTCTCGCTCTTTTTGCTATTCCAAACCACTCATTTTCGTTATCTCTTAAGTAGCTTGGTATCTCTTTGTCTAAAACCTTGGAAATTACTTTCTGTGTTAATCCAGCACTTTTTACTTTATCAATAGCACCGATATTTGAAATGATAAATAAGTCTGCATTTGGATTTTTACTCTCATTTTGCATGCGAGAAAAAAGTTCTCTTGGTTCTACTACTATAAAGTTTGCTCTTATGCCAGACTCTTTTACGAAAAGCTCTGAAATCTCTTTATATGCAGCATAATCTCTCTCCACATAAATATTCACCTCTTTTGCATTTAGTGAAGTCATACAAAAAAATGCGACTAAAAACCATTTGAAAAAAGAAATCTTTCTCATGTTGCTCCTTTAAAGTATTTTTAAAATTATATCTACTTAGAATTAAAACAATATAATAATCATTATCATAATTTTGCTATTTATTTTGAACATTTTATGAATTTAATATTAAGAAAGTTAGACTAAAATGAAAAATTAATGAACTTATTTTTGGGGAAAAATATGTATCTAGAAAATATTGTAAGAGAAAAAGTTGCCGAAAATATCGGTGTTCGTTCATTTTCATTTTTTTATGAAGATAAAAAGATTTGGGTAAAGCAACCAGCTCTTGGAGAAGCAAATATTTGGCATAGTATTTTATCACTGTCTTATAAAATCACAAAAAATCCACTTTTTGTACCAACGATTGTTACAAATCCAAAGGAATCTTTAGCTTACGAAGCAAGACGCATAGAAGAGCTAAAACTATCAAATGTTAGTACGCCAGAAGTTTTAGTAAAAAATAAGGATTATTTAGCACTGAGTGATGTTGGTAAGCCTATCAATTATTTTATCACTTCGCCTACATACACTATAAACAGAAAAAAAGAGATAGTGGAAAATATGTCACTAACTTTAGCAAATATGCATAATAACGGTATTTATCATTCAAGGCCAGCATTAAAAGATATTACATGTAAAAACGATACTATCTCGTTTATCGACTTTGAAGAGAATTTAGAAAAGACACTAACAAAAGAGCAAGCAATTATAAGGGATTCTTGCATATATGTGCATGCATTGTCAAAATCTATCAAGGATAATTATATACGAAAAGTAGCTCTTGATACCTATAAGGCAAATCTTGATGAAAAAATTATTAATGAGACAAAATCTTTAGTTCAAAAATACTCAAAAATTTTTGATTACACAAGACCTTTTTACCAATTTTTAGGAAGAGATTATATAGCAATTTATAGAGTTTTAGAGTATTTTATATAGTTTACATGTAAAAATATATTGTTTTGTCTTCTATTTCTCATAAGTAAACTTTTATAAAAGAAAATGTTAAAGTTTGAAGTGTATAATTATGATAATGATTATTAGTATAGGAACATTATGGTAAATTTGATTCAAAAAAAGCTAAAAAATAATATCGTAACACTTCTCATCATTATTGCAATTTGTGCATTTATAATAACAAGATAATGCTTTATACAATAAAATCTATTCTACATCTAACTTATTTTGTACTATAACTATCTCCAATAAATACACTATGTGTAAAAAAATTCTAAACTAAAGCATTACTTTAACTCTGGTAAAACTTTAGAAGCATTTATATTATAGTTTGACCCACAAAACAAATTCTGCATCAGTGCCTCCGTCACCATATTCACAAATCAGGATTTGCTGTTCATCTGCAGCGATGCCATAACATCTATCACTACCATTTTTACAAATCTGATTGCCATAATATTTTTTATTACCATCAAGCAATTTTGCAGTTTTGCCGTTGGTCAATTTTAACTCTAAATTTATGTAATCACCATTTAATTCATTTAAGTGATCTACTGTTCTCAATTCCTCTATTCCAAGATTGTGAATTTTTTTAAAAGCTTTTCTTTCATAATTGTTTTCCATTTTAATTACTGTTTTTTTATATTGCTCACTACTATTGTATTTGTAGCTTTGCATTCACTTAGTTTTATGATAGAAATTTTGATAAAAATACAAAAAATTCTCCCAAGAGAATTTTTTGTATTTTTATTTTATTATTTTTAATTTAAACATTTAAAAGATAATTGTATTTTAAAGGGTATAAATTTTAAATTAAGTAATTTTTACATGTAATATCTTACACTTAACTTTTCCCGAAATTAAATTATTGATTTATCAAGAAGGATTTTATTGCTTTATTTGCTTGTTTTGATTATTTTATTTGTTATTGAAAGAGTTTAAATACGAAGCCGGCAACGACCTACTTTTCCGTTCTAGTAAAGAAGA
>JBKECC010000048.1:0-22188 GCA_047974135.1 Campylobacteraceae bacterium
TGTATCTTGCATCAAACCTTTTGGAGTCTGTTTTTTATTGTCTGATAAACCGTAGCCACGATAATCAAACATAAAAACATTGTAGTTTTCTCTTGCTAGCCAAGAGACATAGCTTAAATGATTTTCCAATTTTCCGGCATTTCCGTGAACTTGCAAAATGGTGGCTTTTGCATTTTTACTTCCATTTATTGAGTGGATAAACCAACCATTTAGTTTTGTTTTATTGTCACTACTTAGAAAAAGCAGATCCTCATAAACAAGCCCTGCACTTTTTGGAGTGAATGAGGAAGCGCCAATTTGTGGATAGTAAAAGAAACTCTGAGCATTTAAAGCCAAAAGTATAGCTCCTGCTACAAAAACCGTAAAAAGTATGGTAAAAATGCTTTTAAGTATCTTCATGGCTTTTACATGTAAACCTATAAATTTGTTACTTTGGCTTCCATAACGCTTTTATCGAGGTCGCTTTTTGTTTGAAGCATTTTTGTAATTGCTTGTTGGATTTTATTTTTATTGTCTGTTTTAACAAAAATATCAATTTTCAATCCGTTTGATTTTTCATCTACAATGTTTTCAATAGATACTATGGCATTGTGCATAAAGGTGTTTGGAATATATTCTTTTTTTTGTTTTTGTAAAATATCTTTAGCTATTGATTTAAAGGTTATAAAATCAGGGGTGTCCTTTTTATATTTTTCTTGAGCTTTTGCGTATAAATCATAAATATACTTAAATGCTTTATCTTTTTCATACGAGATTGAAGCTTTACTATCTCCTGTGGAAGAAATTTTAAAATCACCAAAAGCACCATCAAAAATAAAATTATAATTTTTTTTATCCATATCCACGGCATCCAATGATATATAAGCTGGAAACAGCATATTTTCAAGCTTTTTGTCATTTATTAATGCAGGATTTCCTCTTATATTTGTTACATGTAAACCTTTTAATTTTTGAAAAGCAAGAGTTATCTCTATATTGTCAAAAAATAGAATATCTGAATTGCTCTCTTTTGAGTAAACACTTCCACTTCCTGTGTTGCAATGAAATGAAAAGAGGTTTATGCTTCTACATATAACTTTTTGATCTAATTTTCCAGAAAAAGGAGCTGCTAATGGATTTTTTGCCACATTATATAGAGTATTTTTATCTGTGATAGCTTGGTAAATGCTCATTTGTGCTTTGTGCTTATAAAAAAAGTGTCCACCGATAACAATCGCAGCTAAAATCACTAAAATACCGAGTACTACAAACACTAAAGTGCTTGCTTTTCTAAAACCTTGTCTCATTTTTTCTCCTAAAATCTCTTACATATTTTCTAAAAGCACTTTTACCAATGCTTCGTTATTGTTTTTGACAGCTAAATCAAGAGCGCTTTCTTTATTGTTATTTACAGCATTTATACTTGAAGTATCGTTTTCTAAAATAAGTTTAGCAATTTTTACCCCACTTGCTTGATTTGTGTTTGAAGCAGCGTATATAAGTGCCGTATTTCCGTAACTATCTATAAGATTTGTGTCTGCTTTGTTATCAAGTAAAAGTTCAGCTATGCCAAACTTGTTCTCATCTCCAAACTTTGCAAAACTCATAAGTGGCGAAATACCATCACTGTTTACCTTGTTTATATCGCAGTTCGCACTCACTAACTCATCTGCTAAGTTGTAGTTTAAAGAAGCCAAATAACCAGCTTGAGAGATAAAGTTTAGTGCTGTGTTTAAGCTTTTATCTATCGTGTCGTTTACATGTAAACCATTTTCTACAAGTTCTGTTAAAATTTTTGTGATAGTTTTAACATCTTGCCCGCCCGCAACTCCACGGTTTAGGTTTGTTAAGCCATTTTTGAGTAGAAAAAACACGGCTGTATTTTCATCGCCATTTTTAAAATTTACATCAACATTTGCATTTATGAGTATTTTGACAATTTCTAAAGATGGATATTCACAAGCCATCATAAGAGCTGTTTTACCAAATTCATCGCTTATATAGTTTAAATCAACACCATTTTTAATGTGTGCATTTAGAGATTCTATATTTTTATTTAAAACTGCTTTTACTATGTCAAAACCAAGAGTTGTATCACCCTCGTCGCTAAAAAGAGCTATTATCTCTTTAACACCACTACGCTGTGCGTAAGTTAATGCATCAGTTCCAAATACATCTTTATCTTCTTTGTCTAATCCACCCTTTGTAAGCAAAATTTTTATCGTATTTATAGCATTTGGTAAAAACCCTCTAACATCTTTTCTGTGGGAAGCTATTGAAGTTATTTTGTGAAGTAAGTTTTTTTGCTCCGCACCCACTACATCCATCTTTACTCCATCATCACAAAGTGCTTCAATGAATGGATATATACATTTTTCGCCACCAAGATATATAGCAGACTCTTCAGAATCATTTTTCTTTTTTGGATTTACTTTTGCGTTAAGCAGGGCTTTTGTGGTTTTGTATATCTCATCTTTTTTAAGTTCTATCTTTGTTATATCGTTAAAGTGTGGACTTTTTATAAGAGAGTGAAATGGAGTGTTTCCATATTTGTCAGTTTTTGCTCTTGCGTTTTTTGAAGTTAAAAACTCAATAGCCTTATAATCAAAATATTTAGCTGCTAAGTGATAAAACCCCTCTTCGCTTGCGTTTACCTCATTTAAATCTTCTATGTTCACATAAAGTGGCAACATATCAACACTATCTTTACTAAACATATTTTTCATATAAGTATCGTTTATCGTTTTAAAATTACTCATACACACATCCTTGTAGTTAGATGGCAATATTTTATATTTAAGTTATATAAAAAGGCATTAAAAAGGTTTTTACATGTAAAAAAGCTTTACATGTAAAAGATTAATTTACTCCATCAACGATAACAAAAGGATACCCTTTTGTACAACACTCAATGCGTCCTTTTATGCCATAAACTTCTGAGAGATTTTGTGGAGTTATAACATCAAAAGGTTTCCCCTGGGCTACTAACTTTCCATCTTTCATCATTACTATATAATCAGAGTGTCTAAGAGCTATGTTTATATCGTGAACCACTATCACAGTTATTAGATTCCTCTCTATTGTCTCTTTTTTAACTAAATCCATAACATGAAACTGATGATTTATGTCTAAAGCGGAGAGCGGTTCATCAAGAAGTAGTATATCAGGAGCTCTAATAAGTGACTGAGCCAAACCTGCAAGTTGTTTTTGTCCGCCACTTAACTCATCTAGAAAACTAAAAGCAAGATGTTCAATACCAAGCTTTTTTAAAAGCTGCATAATCTCATCTTGTGAGAAACTTTTATTTGAAGTTACTCTTTGTGCAACCATGATAGATTCTAAAACCATCAAATGAATTCCGCTTGGAAGTGATTGAGGAAGATAGACTACTTTTTTTGACCTTTGTGAAAAAGCGATTTTAGATAGATTTATCTCATCAAGTACGATATCACCACTTGAGTCATTAAGTCCAGCAAGTGCTCTCATGAGAGTTGATTTTCCACAGCCATTTGGTCCTAAAAGTGTTGTAACCTCTCCTCTTGGGATAGTGTTTAGATTTAAATCTTCAATGATTAGTTTTTTTCTATAACCAGTGGTAAGGTGGTTAATCTTTAATCCTTTCATTAACCTACCCTCTCTTTAAATTTTAATACTATAAACAAGAAAAATGGAACACCAACAAGTGAAGTAACTATACCAACAGGAACAACAACACCATGAAAAAGATTTTTTGAAGCTATGGAAGCAACAGAGAGTATAAGCGCACCTATTAACGCGCTTGCAGGAAGATAAAAACGGTGATCTTCTCCAAAGAGTATCCTTGAAATGTGAGGAGCAACAAGTCCTATAAAACCGATAGGTCCAACTAGGGCAACTGCGGTTGCAGAAGCAAAACTTATACGAATTAGCGTTGTAAGTCTAAGTTTTTTAGTGTTTATACCAAAGCTTATAGCCCTATCCTCCCCAAGTCTTAGAGCTGTTAATTTCCAAGAGTTTAACATCGACCAGATAAGAACAACAACAAAAACTATAAACATTGCCGTTATATGTACTTTAGTTGCATTTCTTGTAACATTTCCCATAGTCCACATCACAAGTCCTTGGAGTTTGTCTTCACTTGCAACAAATTGCATCAAAGATACAAGAGCGTTAAATGAAAAAACAAGAGCTATACCAAAGAGGACTATGCCTGAACTTGAGATTTTTGAGTATCTTGTCAAAAAATCAAGCAAAAGTGCAGCAAGTATGGAAAATAAAAAGGCATTTGCAGAGATTATCCACTGTCCTGGAATGCCAGGAAGTGAGATATCAGCGACTATAGCAAGAGCTGCTCCAAAAGCTGCTGCGTTCGAAAGCCCAAGCGTAAAAGGGCTTGCAAGCGGATTGTTGAGTATAGTTTGCATCTCAGCACCAGCAAGTCCAAGAGCAAGTCCAACTGCAATAGCCATCAGGGCATAAGGCAGTCTTAACTCCCAAACAGTGATTTTAAGATACAAATCAACTTCATCGGGAGATGTTAAAGCTTTTATCAAATTTGAAATTGAAATATCATCAGGTCCAAGTATAAAATCAAAAAAACCAGAGATTAAAATCAAAACTACAAGTAAGGAGAGGATAAGGTATCTAAACCTTATCATTTTCCCGTATCTATTTTCTACTGCTACATTTTCTACGTTCAAAATCATCGCCCCTTTGGGTTATTTTGCAATATTATAATCATCAACCCAAAATGTTCCAGTTGGCTCAATTGCTAAAAAGTTTTTATGTATATATGCTCTTGTACTCTCTAAATCAACATCACTAAAAAGTTCAGGATATAGCCATTTTGCAAAGGCTTCTATAGCTATAATATTTTGAGGAATATTATAGTATCCGTGCCAAATAGCAGAAGTTCTATGATTTTTTACTGCACCTAAATGCTCTATGATTTTTCTTTTTAAAAGAGTATTTGCAGAACCTAGTGCACTTTCATAATCAACCTCTGCTCCAAGTTTTGCACCATTTGCGGTTGAATCTTTAGTTTGAGTACCTGTTATGATGTAAACATCAGGGTTTTCCATAAGAAGTTTTTCTAAGTTAACATTTCCAAAAACGCCAGGAAGAAGTCCAGTTGCTATATTTTTTCCACCAGCAACTTCTATAAATTCGCCCATACTTCCATTTCCAGCTGTTAAACAACAATCATCGCTCGAGCCAGCTCTAAGCTCTATGAAAGCTTTTACTTTTTTATCTTCAGGTATAGTGGCAACTCTTTTTTTGATTTCATCTAGTTTTGCAGTGTAAAATTCGATATATTCGTTTGCTTCATCTTCTCTTCCAAGCATTTTTCCTAAAATTTTCATGCTTGGAATCGTATTTTTCAATGGATAAGATCTAAAATCTACAAACACAACAGGAACTCCCATTCTCTCTAGTAGTCCAACAAGTGAACCCTCTTGCATTGGGCCGTGACCTGAAATGCCAAAGATTGCAATATCAGGATTTAGCATTAGAACCTTTTCATTGCTAACTGTATCAGTTGTTGAGCCGCCAATCAAAGGTATATCATCAATCTGGGGAAACTTTTTTTTGTACTCATTGTAGTTTTGTGGATCAAGTTTTTTAAAATCACCCTGCCATCCAACTATTCTTTTAAATGGTTCATCTCCCTCAAGTAGTGCAAGAGCATGAAAGTATCTACCTTCACCCAAAAGTATCCTCTCTACTTTTTTTGGAACCTCTACTTCTCTTCCTACTATATCTACGATTTTCTCGGCAAATAACACATTTGGTGCCATCAAAGCCACAGTTGCAACAAGATATGCAAAACCTTTTTTGAAACTCATCTGCTCTTCCTTTTTTAATTATTTTAATTTGTATCATATATATCATAGTATAAAAAAAATCATTATCAAAATTGATAACTCGTAATTTTACTTTATAAACATAAATAAAAAATTAAATATAAGCAAAAGAAAATTGAAAAAAAATATAAGCAAATCAGTGTAGTTTTTGATAAAAAAGAGAAAAGTTGTAAAAATATTACAAAAAGTTTACATATAAGATAGTTAAACAAAATATAACCTCAAAATAAGTACAATCTTAAGCTAAATTTTGTTTACATGTAAAGATAAAAAATGAGAAAGATTATAGTAGGTATTAGCGGTGCTAGTGGAGTTAGACTTGGTGAAAAGTTTATAAAAGCACTTCCAAAAAATGAGTTTGAAATCTATGTCATAACAAGCCAAAATGCAAAAATAGTTGCAAAAAAAGAGGAAAATATAACTCTCTTAGACAATAATGACATCGCAGAGGTTACAGCTTCTGGCTCTTTTGGAGCTGAAATGATGGCGATAATACCTTGTAGCATGAATACTCTAGCTAAAATTGCTTATGGCATAAGTGACAATCTTTTAACAAGAAGTGCTGCTGTGATGATAAAAGAGAGAAAAACTCTGCTTCTAGCTCCAAGAGAGTTACCCTACTCTGCTATTGCACTTGAAAATATGCACAAACTTTCACTTTTAAATGTTATCATTGCTCCTCCAAATATTGGATATTATGCAGATATAAAAACACTAGAAGATATGGAGGATTTTTTAATTGGCAAATGGTTTGACCTCTTAAAAATTCCAAACTCACTTTATAAAAGATGGGGAGAAGAAAAATGAGAAGAATGGCGATATATCCAGGAACTTTTGATCCTATAACAAACGGACATATTGATGTTATAAAAAGAACGATAACTCTTTTTGATAATGTTTTGATAGCAGTTGCAGCAAGTGAAGATAAAAAACCTATGTTTTGTATAGACAAAAGAGTTGAAATGGTAAAACTTGCTACTAAGGACTTACAAGGAGTGAGTGTTGAGCCGTTTTCAAACTTAATGGTTGAGTTTGCAAAAAGTAAAAATATCTTTGTTGTTATACGTGGACTTAGGGCTGTTAGCGATTTTGAGTACGAGTTACAAATGGGTTATGCAAACAAATCTTTAGAAAATACGATAGAAACTGTGCATCTTATGCCAAGCTTGAAAAATGCATTTATAAGTTCATCTATTGTTCGTTCAATTATAAAACACGGTGGCGATGCAACTCATCTTTGTCCAAAAGAGATAGATGCGTTTATAAAGGAAAAAAAATAGTGTTTGTTTTATTTGAAGGGATTGACACAACAGGTAAAACAACGCAGATAGAAAAATTAAAAGAGGTTTTTCCAACTCTTGTTGCTACAAAAGAGCCAGGTGGAACTGAACTTGGACGAGAGATAAGAACTATTTTACTCGAAAAAGATTTCAAGTTAAGCTCAAACGCAGAAGCCTTACTTTTTTTAGCTGACAGGGCTGAACATTATGAAAAAGTGGTAAAACCAAACGAGAAAAAAATAGTTGTTAGCGATAGAGGTTTTGTGTCAGGGCTTGCTTACGCTTTAACAAATAATGAAAATATTGACTTGGACTTTTTTGTTAGTTTGAAAAAGTTTGCTCTTGGAGGAGCTTTCCCGCAAAGAATAGTTTTTTTCAAAACAACAAAAGAGTTACTACTCTCTCGCATAAGTAAAAAAGCTCACGATACTATAGAGCAAAGAGGAATTGACTATCTTTTAAGAGTTCAAAAAAATATGGAATTTATAATAAAAAAATTGAACTTAAACTATATAATCTTAGACGCAAAAGATAGTATAGAGAATTTACATGTAAAGATAAAGGGTTTTATAAATGATTAATGCACTTCGTGGAATGAAAGATATGTTTTCACCTGAGAGTGAAAAGTATCTATATTTTGTAGAAAATTGCTCAAAAATAGCAAAAAATTACGGTTTTACATACATAAACACACCGATTTTAGAAGAGACGGCACTTTTTAAAAGAAGCGTTGGAGAAAGTAGCGACATTGTTGGCAAAGAGATGTATCAGTTTATAGATAAAGGCGATAACAATGTTTGTATGCGTCCTGAAGGAACTGCTGGAGTTGTTAGAGCTTTTATACAAGCAAAAATGGACAAAGCAGGAACTATTCAAAAGTTTTTTTATTATGGACCAATGTTTCGCTACGAGAGACCACAAAAAGGTAGATTAAGACAATTTCACCAGTTTGGTGTTGAAAGCTTTGGCGTTAGTGATGTTAGAGAAGATGCGACAATCATTTTGATGCTAAGTGAGATACTAAACTTTTTTGGTATAAAATCAACACTAAAACTTAACACTCTTGGCGATAGCAACTGTATGCCAGCTTACAGACAAAAACTTGTTAAATTTTTAGACACACTTGAAGGGCTTTGCGAGGATTGTATGAGACGAAAAACGACCAATCCTATACGTGTACTTGATTGTAAAAATGAAAATTGTCAAAGACTTTTAAACAATGCTCCGCTTTTGATTGACAATCTTTGTGTTACATGTAAAGGTGAGTTTGAAACGTTAAAGTCCATTTTAACGAAGTTTGGTATTAAATTTGAAGTTGATCCAAAACTTGTTCGTGGGCTTGACTACTACTCAAAAACCGCTTTTGAATTTGTAAGTGATGAGATAGGCGCGCAAGGCTCGATAGCTGGTGGCGGAAGATACGATAAGTTGGTTGAATATTTAGATGGAAAACCAACAGCTGGTATTGGCTTTGCTATAGGTATTGAGAGGTTGATGGATTTGATAGTGATGCCTGAGAGTAAAAGAAAAGGCTTTTATATAGGTGCTTTGAGCGAAAGTGCCGAAGAGCTTACCTTTGAACTTGCAAGCAAACTTAGAATTTATAAAAAAGCTTATACGCAGTTTGAGTATAGTGCAAAAAGCTTTAAAGCACATCTTAAAAATGCTGACAAGATGAATGCAAAGTATTTTATCTGTTTGGGCGATGATGAGTTAAAAGAAAATAGCGAATTAATCATAAAAGATTTGGAAACTAAAGAGGAAAAAAGAGTGGCTAAAAAATCATTTTTGGAGAGTATAACAAATGGTTGATTATGGTATAAAAGTTTGGGGAGATAGTAATTTTGTTATTCAAGATGGCGAAGTTTGCCTAAATTATGGCTCGATGCCTTCAATTATTGAGATAGTTCAAAAGATAAGAGAAGATGGCATCAGAGGACCTCTTTTGCTTCGTTTTCCACACTTGATAGAAAAACAGATAGACTCTATATATTCGAGTTTTGGTTTGGCTCAAAGAGAAAATAAGTATAAAGGCTCTTTTAATGCTGTTTATCCACTAAAAGTTAATCAATTTCCAAATTTTGTAAAAAACTTGGTTGAACTTGGAAAGCCTTATGGATACGGACTCGAAGCAGGAAGCAAGGCTGAACTTATCTTAGCAATGGCGCACAATAACAACGGCTCTCCTATAACCGTAAATGGTTTTAAAGATGATGAGATGATTGACCTTGGTTTTATTGCCGCTGAAATGGGACACAACATCACTTTAACTATAGAGGGTTTAAGCGAGTTAGAGGGAATCATACAAACTGCAAGCGAGAGATTTTCTCCAAAACCAAAAATAGGACTTCGCATACGTCTTCATAGTTCAGGTTCAGGTATTTGGGCAAAAAGCGGTGGTATAAATTCAAAATTTGGACTTACTTCAACCGAGCTTATCCAAGCTGTTAAAATGTTAAAAGCTGCGAATTTGCTAGAGCAATTTACGATGATACATTTTCACATTGGCTCGCAAATAAATGAAATCGCTCCAGTTAAAAAAGCATTAAAAGAGGCAGGAAACATTTATGCAGAACTTCGTAAAATGGGCGCAACAAGCCTTCATGCTATAAATCTTGGTGGCGGACTTGCTATTGAGTACTCTCAATACAAAAATACACAAAACAGAAACTATACATTAAGGGAGTATGCAAACGACGTTGTTTATCTCTTAAAAGATATCACAAACAAAAAAAATGAAGTTGAACCAGATATATTTATAGAATCAGGTCGTTATATAGCTGCAAGCCACGCTGTTTTGATTGCACCAGTGCTAGAGCTTTTCTCACAAGAGTATACAGAAAGCAAGTTAGAGTTAAAGTCTGACAACCCACCTTTGATTGAAGAGTTGTACTATCTATATAAAAATATGTCAAACAAAAACGCTCTAGAGTATTTGCACGATGCGATTGACCACATGGAATCTCTTCTAACACTTTTTGATTTGGGTTATATTGATTTACAAGATAGATCAAACACAGAAGTTTTGGTAAATCTTGTTATCAAAAAAGCAGTTAGCATCATGGGCGAAAAACATTTTAGTGAAATACTAAACATACAAGAGCAAGTTCAGGAGAGATATTTAGTAAACTTCTCTATCTTTCAAAGTTTGCCAGATTACTGGGGTATAAGTCAAAACTTTCCTGTTATGCCACTTGATAGATTAAACGAGCACCCTACTCGCTCGGCTTCACTTTGGGATATAACTTGTGATAGCGATGGAGAGATGGGATTTAATATAAAAAGTCCACTATTTTTGCACGATGTAGATTTAGATGAGAGAGATTATTTCCTCGGATTTTTCCTAGTTGGTGCATATCAAGAAGTTCTTGGTATGAAACACAACCTATTTACTCATCCAACTGAGGCAACTATAAGAATTGATGAGAGTGGATACGAGATAGAAAATCTTTTAGAGTCACAATGCATTTTAGATATTTTGGAAGATTTAGATTATGATGTAAGAGAAATTCAAGACAATCTAAATGAGAGACTTGAAGAGTCTGAACTTCTAACCGATAAAGAAAAGAAGCACGTTTTAGGAGAGCTTTATCTGTTTTTAAATGATAATGGATATTTAAAAACGGTAAGTAGGGCTGAAGATGAGGATGAGCAAGTTACATTTTCAGATGAAAAGTTAGCTAAAAAGTTGCCATAAAACCTATAAAAAATAGTTACATGTAAGCATATTTTGATATAATTTGCGGTTTTTAAATCACATTAAGGTAGTAAAAAGATGTTATCACAACGAATCGAATCGTTATCAGAGTCTATAACACTAGCCATCTCAACTTTAGCCAATGAGCTAAAAGCAAGTGGCAAAGATATAGTTAGTTTTTCTGCAGGAGAGCCAGATTTTGATACTCCAATAGCCGTTAAAAATGCTGCTATTAAAGCAATTAATGAAGGCTTTTCAAAATATACGCCAGTTGCTGGAACCAACGAAGTTTTAAAAACTATTAGCGAAAAACTTAAACGTGATAATAATCTAACTTACAAGCCAAGTGATATAGCTGTAAATGTTGGTGCAAAACACTCTTTGTTTTGTCTTTTTCAAGCTGTAATAAACCATGGCGATGAGGTTATCATCCCTGCACCTTACTGGGTTACTTACCCTGATTTAGTTGCATATTGTGGTGGTAAAAGTGTTGTTGTAGAGACAAACGACAAAAGTGGATTTAAAATCACACCAGCACAACTAAAAGCAGCAATCACACCAAAAACAAAATTAATTGTTTTGAACACTCCTTCAAACCCAACAGGAAGCGTTTACTCAAAAGATGAGTTAACTGCTCTTGCAAAAGTTTTAGAAGGTACAAACGTTTTAGTTGCAAGCGATGAAATATACGAAAAACTTATATTTGATAGTGTAAAATTTACCTCTTTTGCAAGCGTAAGCGAGGATGCATATAAAAGAACTATAACTATAAATGGTTTAAGTAAAGCAGCTGCTATGACTGGATGGAGATTTGGATATTTAGCTACTCCAAATAAAGAGATAATTGGCGGAATCAAAAAACTTTTATCACAAAGCACTTCAAACATCACTTCAATCGTTCAAAAAGCAGCTATTCCTGGACTTGATGGAACTATCGATAAAGAAATCGAAGAGATGAGAAAAGCTTTTGAGGCAAGAAGAAACCTATTTGTTGATGGATTAAATAACATCAAAGGTTTATCCGTCGTAAAACCGCAGGGTGCTTTTTACCTTTTCGTAAACACAAAAAAGATTAGCAATGATTCTATGGAATTTTCAAAAAAACTACTAGAAGAAGCTGGTGTTGCTGTGGTTCCAGGAGTTGGTTTTGGAATGGAAGGATATTTTAGAGTATCTTATGCAACAAGCGAAGCTATGATTAAAAAAGGTTTAGAGAGAATTGCAAATTTTGTAGCTAAAAACTACAACTAATTATTTACATGTAAGAAATTCTTACATGTAAATCTTGTTCATAAAACTATCTACATGTAAAGATTGTTTTTTCAAATTTAAGAGGATGCCTTGAGAGAAAAAGTTATCTATTTTTTAAAAATGTTACTACTTTTGCTCATTGGACTTTTAGGGGTTTTTGTATTTAAACTTCTACACTTGCCTCTTCCTTGGCTACTTGGTCCTATAGTTATTTCAGCAATTGTCACAAGATATCCAAAACTACCAATCGCAAGACCAGCCATATTATCAATCCCAGCAAGATTGGTTTTGGGACTTGCTATAGGAAGTACTTTCACCCCAGCAATATTTCCATATATAAGCTCTTATCTTTATAGTTTGATTTTTATATTTCCATTTGTGATTTTAATAGCCATTTTTGGCACTTGGTACTACATAAGAGTTGCAAAAATGGACGTTATGACGGCATTTTTCTCTACGATGCCAGGTGGACTTTTAGAGATGGTCACATTTGGAGAAGCAAAAGGCGCAAATGTAAGAGCTATAACATTAACACAATCAGCAAGACTTTTGATGTTGGTTGTTATTTTGCCTTTTATAATCGAGATATTTTTTCATATTCCACTAAATAAAAGCATTCATATAGCTCCAGCTTTTAGTGAAGTTTCATATCTTGAAATGTTAATAATGGCAGTTGTCGCAACTATTGGCTGGAAAGTTGCAGAAAGATTTAAGATGGCTGGCTCTGTGCTAATTGGCTCAATGATAGCAGGAGCCGTTGCTTACTCATTTGGAGTGCTTACTCACAAACCACCAGAAGAGTTTTTGTTTTTTGCTCAACTTGTTCTTGGAATCATGGTTGGCTCATCATTTAAAGGTGTTTCAAAATATGAACTTTTTATAACTCTTCGTGCCGCATTTGGATTTTTTCTGATTTTGACAGTTATTTGCTTGATTTTTGTTGGCATAGTTTACTATTTTACCGATTTTGATTTAGTGTCTATCATGCTTGCCTTCTCACCAGGCGGACAAACTGAGATGATGATTATAGCTATGGTTATAGCAAGCAACATTCCTTACATTGCACTTCATCACGTAACAAGAATATTTTTAATTATGGCAATTTCACCTATATTTGCACATTGGTTGGATAGAAAAAAGAGATAAGATATACATGTAAGAAATTCTTACATGTAAAAGTAGATTATTTTCCAAATCTCTCTTTGGCTTGTTTTAAAGCTTCGATTAGTTCATCTAAGTTTTCATAAGGTATATGAGCTTTCCAATCTGGATCTTCAGTATTTCCTTTTAATGAAATACCGATGCTAACAACCGGAGCTGATTTTGCGCCGTAAGGTTCTTCAAGGTGAGATACTGAAATCACACCATTTCTACTATCTGCTAATTTAAATGTTTTAATTATTGAGTTGCTTTTTGCTGACATTTGTCTATTCCTTTGTAAAAAATTTAATCATTTTGGCATTCATCTTTAACCAATCTCTATGCAACATAAGCGGATAACCGTTGTAAACCTTACCACCTTCGATTGATTTTATAACTCCGCCTCTTGCGGCGATTGTAGCAAAATCACCTATTGTAAGATGCCCAGCAGTTGCACTTTGTCCACCCATCACAACGTTTCTTCCAAGTTTGCTTGAGCCTGAAAGCCCAACTTGTGAGACGATTAGTGAATAAATACCAATCTCGCAATTATGCCCAATTTGCACAAGATTGTCTATCTTGGTGCCTTTTTTTATGATTGTTGAGCCAAAAACTGCTCTATCGATGGTTGTATTTGCACCAATTTCTACTTCATCTTCAAGCACTGTATTTCCAAGATGATATATCTTTACATGTTCTCCAAGTTTTGTATGCGCATAACCAAAGCCATCACTTCCAATCACTGCACCAGAAAGTATATGGCATTTTTTACCAATTTTCGTATCGTTATATATAGTAACATTTGGGTGTATTAAGCTGCCCTCTTCTATCACAACATTTTCACCTATATAGCTTCCCGCCATGATAGTAACTTTATCTTTTATAACCGTGCCATTTCCTATATAAACGTTTGGCATGATGGTAGCACTTTTACTTATTTCAGGCTTTTTGTCGCTACTTCCAATTATTGGAGGAGCGAAAAATTCACTTAAAATTGCCATAGTTAAGTGAGGGTTTTCACTTTTTATGATTGAACTTTGTTTTGGCACAAACTCTATATTTTTCTCTTTAGTGATAACAACACCAGCTTTTGTACTTTTTAGAGAGTTTAGTAGTTTTTCATTGTCAAGATAGACTATATGTTTTTCTGTAGCATTTTCTAGCGTTTGAAGTCCTGTAATCTCTTTGTCTTCGCCACTAAACTCTAACTTAAATTTTTCGCATAATGTTGATAGTTTCATTGTATATCCATAGCAACTGAACCACCACGAACGATATCAAGTGGGTTGTATTTTTTTACAGCTTTTAAAAAGTTAGCTATTCTATTTGTATCATCTGCAACCATGATAACTATGTAGTCTTCACCACTGTTTGCAATCACGCCATTGTATGCTTTTAGCATCGCATCAAGCCCATCAAAACGTTCATTTAGTGGGATTTTAACAAGTGCCATCTCTTTTTCTACAAATTCACCAGATTCTATAACTTTATAAATTGGTATAAGTTTGTGAAGTTGTTTTACTATCTGTTCTAAAACTCTTTTATTTCCACTTGTAACTATGGTTAGTCTTGAAAACTCTGTGTTTGGTATAGGGGCAACCGTTAGTGAATCGATGTTGTATCCACGTCCAGCAAAAAGTCCAGAAATACGAGAAAGTACACCATGCTCATTTGTAACTATTACTGAAATTACTCTTCTTATATCTTGCATAATTTACTCCTTGTACTCTAACATCATATTATAAAGCGTTCCACCAGCAGGAACCATTGGTAAAACGTTCTCAAATCTTTCAACTTCAACGTCAATCATGGCAACTTTGTTTGATTTTATAGCATCTTTTAGAGCTTTGTCAAACTCTTTTTTAGTTTTTACTTTGTAGCCAACACCGCCAAAAGCTTCTACTAATTTTACGAAGTCTGGCTGAACGCTAAGATCCGTTGAAGAGTATCTTTTGTCATAAAAGAATGTTTGCCACTGTCTAACCATGCCCAAAAAGCTATTGTTTAAGATAATATTTACAACTGGTATCTTTGATTCAATGGCTGTCATCAACTCTTGGATATTCATCAAAATAGAACCATCACCGGTTATGTTTATAGAAACCTTCTCGGGCACTGCTTTTTTAACTCCCATCGCTGCAGGAAGTCCAAACCCCATAGTTCCAAGTCCACCACTTGTGATAAACTGTCTTGGAAATGTAAAAGGATAAAACTGTGCTGCCCACATTTGATGTTGTCCAACATCAGTTGTTATAACAGCTTTTTCGCCTAAAAGTTTTCCAACCTGCTCAATTACCCATTGAGGTTTTATAGGTGAGTCTGTGTCTTCATATTTTAGTGGATGAATCTCTTTGTACTTACTTAAGATATCTCGCCAATCTTTATATTTTTTATTGATTATCTTCTCTTTTGCAAGAGCTAACATCTCACTAACAACATTTCCTATATCTCCAACTATTGGAAAGTCTATATCTACGAGTTTACCGATGGAGCTTGGATCGATATCAACATGAATAATCTTTGCATGTTTTGCAAATTCACTAAGTTTTCCAGTAACTCTATCATCAAACCTTGCTCCAAAAGCTATCATAAGATCTGTTTCACTCATAGCCATATTTGCAGCATAACTTCCATGCATACCAACCATGCCTTGCAAAAGTTTATGGTTATATGGTAAAACTCCTCTTGCCATTAATGTCTCAACAGCAGGAATGCCAGTTGTTTCAACAAACTCACGAACAACCTCAGTTGCATTTGAATTTATGATACCACCACCAAGATATAAAACAGGTCTTTTTGCATTCGCTATG
The DNA here is from genome assembly GCA_047974135.1 of Campylobacteraceae bacterium. Taxonomy (GTDB): domain Bacteria; phylum Campylobacterota; class Campylobacteria; order Campylobacterales; family Campylobacteraceae; genus JAIRQK01. The sequence continues at coordinate 16,001 of JBKECC010000048.1, forward strand.
GCTTCTATCGCTTTTTTGATTTGTCTTGCATTTCCTTTATAAGTTGGCTTATAAGTTTGCATAGTTATATCATTTGGATAGACAAATTTTCCAAGCTGTGCTGTTACATCTTTTGGTATATCAACATGAACAGGCCCTTGTCTTCCAGTGCTTGCTATATAAAAAGCTTCTTTTAAAATTCTTGGCAACTCTTCAACTGTACGAACTAAGTAGTTATGTTTAACACATGGACGTGAAATACCAACAGCGTCAATCTCTTGAAATGCATCTGTTCCAATCATACTTATAGGAACTTGTGCGCTTATCAAAACCATAGGTATAGAGTCCATATAAGCAGTTGCTAGTCCTGTGACTGCGTTTGTAAATCCTGGGCCACTTGTAACAAATGCGACTCCGACTTTTCCGCTTGCTCTTGCATAACCATCTGCTGCATGAACCGCTGCTTGTTCGTGTCTAGTTAAAATGTGTTCGAAGTAGTTTTGTTTATAAACTTCATCGTAGACATTCATGATAGCACCTCCAGGGTAGCCAAAAACAACTTCAACCCCTTCCTTGCGTAATGCTTCGATTACCATTTGTGAACCAGTAATTTCCATTCAAAACTCCTTTAACTCTAACTTCTAGAGTTGTTATAAAGCATAGATTATAACTTAAAAAATATTAACTAAACCACTAAAGATAACATTAACTGTAATAATTTTGTTATCTTTGTTTCAAAATGAAATACAATCTTTACATGTAAAAGGATATAATTAGGTTTTTACAGCACAAATAAAGGATATTTAATGCTTCTTGGAGTAAACATTGATCACATAGCATATCTTAGAGAAACAAGGAAGATAAATGACCCAGATCCTATAGATGCACTCAGCATTTTAAAAAAACTCGCAGTTGATCAAGTAACTATCCACTTAAGAGAAGATAGACGTCACATAAACGATGATGACCTTTTTAATATCGTCAAGCTTGCTTTTATGCCAGTAAACTTAGAGTGTTCGCTAAGTGAGGAGATAGTAGAAATCGCAATCAAAGCAAAGCCAACTCGCGTTACGCTTGTTCCTGAAAAAAGAGAAGAAGTTACAACAGAAGGTGGACTTGATGTAAAAGCAAACTACGAGAAATTAAAAAAAGTTTGTGATAAATTTAAGAAAAATGACATAGAAGTTTCGCTTTTCATCGACCCAGAGCTTGAAACGATTAGACTTGCCGCGGCTCTACAAGTAAAATGGATAGAGTTACATACTGGAAAATATGCGAATATTTTTGCTATGCTCAATACAAATTTACGCCACACAAAGCACTCTATAAAAACTTTAGAAAATCTATCAAATGAAAAATTAAACTCGCTTTTAAAAAGTTCCATAGAAGAGCTTATAAACGCTACAAAAGAGGCAAATGAGTTAAATTTAAAAGTGGCAGCTGGACATGGACTAAACTACTACAATGTTAAAAATATAGTAGAGATTGATGGGATACAAGAGTTAAATATAGGACAAAGCATAATCGCAAGAAGCGTTTTTGTGGGATTAGAAAAAGCTATAAAAGAGATGAAAAGGTTGGTTAAATGAAAAAAATCGCTATAAGTGTTGGAGACTTAAACGGAATTGGATTAGAAATCGCACTAAAATCTCACGAAGAAGTTAAAAAGATTTGTGAGCCTATTTACTGCATCAACGAAACAATGCTTCAATGGGGAGCAGCACTTTTAAAGGTTGATGTGCCTTTAGATTTTGCAACTAAAGAGTGCGGTGGAAACTTTGAGATAACTCCGGGTATTGTTTCAAAAAGTGCTGGAGAAGCTTCATTTGACTCATTTATAACAGCAGTTGCTCTTGCAAAATCAAAAGTGGTTGATGCAATTGTAACTTTGCCTATAAACAAAGAAGCTTGGAGTGATGCCGGACTAGCATACAAAGGTCACACTGACGCTCTTGGAGATTTGCTTGATGAAGATGATGGCATCATGATGCTCGGATGTGATAAACTTTTTACGATTCTTTTTACCCATCATATACCACTTTGTGAAGTTTCTTTACATATAAAGAAAAAAGCCCTAGCTAGCTTTCTTTTAAGAACTTATCAATCATTGCAAATAGAAAACATAGGCGTTTTAGCACTAAATCCACATGCTGGAGATGGTGGAGTTATAGGCGAAGAAGAAGATAAAATCAAAAAAGCCATAGAGTTAGCAAACTCTGCATTAGATAAAGAAGTATTTTTTGGGCCGATAGTTCCAGATAGTGCATTTACAAAAAAGAGTTTAGAAAACTGCAAATATTTTGTTTGTATGTATCACGACCAAGCCTTAATCGCATTAAAAGCTATGTTTTTTGAAGAGAGTATAAATGTAACTTTGGGACTTTCTATAATCCGCACTTCGGTTGATCACGGAACTGCATTTGACATAGCATATAAAAATGCAAACCCTTCAAACATAAGCTATATAAATGCTATAAAAGAAGCTATAAAACTATCAGAAGATAAACCAATTTTGGATTTTTGATATATATATGAAAAAATATAATTTTTTTACAATTGTGGCAACAATTGTTTTTTATGTGATGCTTGTTTATATCTCTATTGTGTTGCTGATAATGGCTTTTAGCTAAGATATTAAAATATATAGAATTTCTTTACATGTAAAAAGTTTTACATGTAAAGAAATTTATTATAAGCTTTTTATATGTTCGATATATTTCTTAGCACTATCTTTGATTTTCTCATCAGTTGCACCAAGAGCACCAAAAAAAGTATACGGTTTTAAGTACTTTGCGCCAACATAGTCAGCTATAAGTTTGTATGGAAACAAAAGTCTATCTATCAGCGTTTCGCCAATCTCATTTTTTCCAAGATATTTGTCATCACCACTTCCTGTTGATACAGTAAAACCAAAGCCTTTACCTTTTAATTTGTCACCATTTGTTCCATAAGCCCATCCATATAAAAGCACATCATCAAGCCATTTTTTTAAAAGTGGAGTTAGATTGTGCCAGTAAAGTGGAAATTGCAAGATTACATTGTCATATTTTACTAATGTTTCTTGCTCTTTTTTTACATCGATATCGAAGTTTGGATATTTTTCGTAAATATTGTAAGTTGTAATATCGTTTTCGTATTTTTTTAACTCTTCAAAAAATGCTTTATTAACTTTTGAACTACCCAAATCTGGGTGAGCAACTATAACTAATGTTTTTTTCATCGTATCTCCTTAAAATTTTGATTTTTCGGATTATATTAGTATAGATTAAATATTTTATTACTTAAAAATAGTTTAATTTTAAAACATTAGTTTTGTTATTTTAGTAAAATCAAAACTTACATGTAAAGAGTTTACATGTAAGTTGGTGCGTCATTTGAAAAGAGTATCAAGTCTCCAGCATGAGTTTCGTTTGCCAAAACATCAGTTAGTTTTGATTTGTCTTTTAATAGTATCTTTTTTGCTTTTTTTATAGTGTTATCTAAAATTTCCATATTTGTAAAACCAGTTATGATAACTAAGTCAAAAACATCATCCATGATAATAGCTAGTTTTTCATTATCCTCTTTTGTGCTTTCAACAATGCCAGGAGTTACTAAAACCTTTCTTCCATTGTGAGTTTTTGCTAGCAAGTATGAACTTTTCATACCTTCAAAGTTTCCATTGAAACTATCATCGATTATGATTTTGCCTTGCACGTCTAGTCTTTCAAGTCTGTGCTCAACGCTTTTAAGCGACAAAATAGCTTTTCTTATAGTTTCTATATCCATGCCAAGATAGTGTGCTACTTTTATACAAACAGCTAAATTTGTAGCGTTAAATGAGCCTAAAAGTGAGGTTTTAAACTCCTCTTTTTTGCCATCTATAATCACTTCAAAAAGAAGTCCATCTAAAGAGTCGCTAACAATCGTCAAATCATCGCCGAAAAGCTCTATTTTTTGGTTATTTCCAATGTTTATATTTGCACTTACATGTATAAAAGCTTTTTGTAGATTTTCTGAACTTATTAACTCCATTTTTGTGTTTCGAATGTTTTCTAAAGTTTTAAAATACTCTATATGTTGAGCACCTATTTGTCCTACTATAGCAATCTTTGGTGATAAAAAATCAGTTATCTCTTTTATATCGCCCTTCTCTCTTGCTCCAGCTTCTGCTATGTAAAACTTTGTATCATTTGGTAAATCCCTATTTACGTCCAAAACAAGTCCAGCTAGAGTATTTACGCTTCTTGGAGTTTTATAGCAGTTAAACCGAATGGAAAGTATATGAAACAAAAAGTTCTTTATACTTGTTTTTCCGTAACTTGCTGTGATTGCTATGATGGTTAATTCACTCATATTTGCAAGTTTTTTCTTTGCACTATTTTTATAACTATCAAATATTATTTTCTCATAAAAAGCACTTAAGATAAAAGCTAGGATTATTGGTATAAGTAAAACAAATGAAAATATTTTAAAAGCTACACAAATACCTATTTCAAAAGCTAAAATCACAAAAAGAAAGATAAAAAATCTTTTTACTCTGCTTGTAAAAACTAAAGGTTTATCAAGTTTTTTGTACCAAAAGTAAAGAAGTGGCAGGTGAACTGCAAAAAAGTATATATAAAAAATAGTAGAAAGATTAAAAACCAACACAAACAGATAATACAAAAGTATTGGTAAAACAAAATAAATAAAGTGCCATTTTGGATTATTGAAATGAAAAATAACTCTATTTATTCTATATGAGTACCATTGCATCGCACTCATAACATAGTAAGAGAGTGCTAAGACAAGCAAGATATAAGTGATTATATGAAATATCAACATTAGGCATTTTCCTCTTTACATGTAAAGATGTCTTTTTCGATTTTTTCTGCTTGTTTTAAAAAGAAGAAGTGATCTCCCTCGTATATAAAAAGCTGACTTTTTTTTATAAGTGAGTGGATTTTCTCTCCGGCAATTAGCGGAGTTGCACTGTCTTGCTTGCCCCAAAAAAGAAAAGCTTTTGAAGTGCAATTTTTAAAATACTCGCTAAAATCTTCATTTATGGCTATCTTTGCCATTTCATACATTGTTTTACTCATACCTTCTACATCTTTTGTTGCAAAAAGTTTGTAAAATCGCCCTAATCCAATGCTTTTTAAAAATTTAAAAATTGCTATTTTTGCTCTAACGCTAAATCTTTTTGGCAAGATAATGCCAGCAGAACTCAAAAGAACTAGAGTTTGTGGGTTTAAAAGAGTTGCTATTTTTCCACCAAAAGAGTGACCAATTATAAAATTTGGCTTTTTGTCTATCTCTACTAAAAACTTCTCTACGATATTTTTTACCTCATGAGAGTTTAAAGGTTTTTGGATACTTGAGTTTCCAAAACCTGGTAAATCAAGATAGATGTGAGTGAAGTTTTTGAAGCTATTTTTGAAGGCTTGCTCCATTAATTCTTTGTTTGCACCCCAGCCGTGTAAAAACAAAATTGACTCATTTTGTGATGTATTTAATAACTTATATGAAATATTGTAATTAATTTCATCACATAAAAAAGATTTATTTGCCATCTTTTGCTCTTTTGTTTGATGCGTAAATCTTCTCTAACACATTAAGAGCTTCTTTCATTTTTTCATACTCTTCAACGTGAACTAAAACGGCTCGAAAGCGATTATTTTTAACAATCACGGCGCGCTCTAATTCACGAGAGCCTATTTTGGTTAGTATTGGGCTAAATTCCCTAACCATTTCTGTAGCAGTAAATATCTCATCTTTTTCATAATAGATAGCCATAATTTCCTCATTTCAAGCAAAAAATACATAAAATTTTACATACTTCTTCTTTAGATTATGCTTTGCCTTTTGCTGATTGGATTTCGTTTATAAATTTATACTCTATTTTTATCTTTCTTTGTTTTGGTAAATCACGTGCTAAATCTTGCACTAAATCATTAAACTCTTCAAATAGATAGTTTGCTAAACTGCCCGGATTTGGATTGATTTCGTTTAGGTAAACTCTGTTGTTTATGATAAAAAAGTCACATCTTATAACCGCTCCATTAAAAAGTGGCTCATAGAGCATTTTAAAATTTCTTCTTATTTGCGAAGTTACAAGTTCATTTATCTTTGCTTCATACACTTTTTCAGTTCGTGAAAAATCAAGGTATTTTTTATTGAAGTCTAAAATCTCATTTTTTTGAGGCTCTTCAATGGTTGAAAATCTTATGTTTTTGCCTACTTTGCTT
>JBKECC010000094.1:0-54461 GCA_047974135.1 Campylobacteraceae bacterium
TGTTTCCAATCTCAAGAGCGTTTATTAGTCCTGCTGTTGTTATCATGGCAGTTCCGTGTTGGTCATCATGCATAACTGGGATTTTTACAGCATTTTGTAATTTTTCTTCTATAGCAAAGCACTCTGGAGCTTTTATATCTTCAAGGTTTATACCACCAAAAGTTGGCGACATAGCTTTACAAATCTCAACTACTTTATCTATGTTAAACTCATCTAACTCAATATCAAAAGAGTCGATATCTGCAAATTTTTTAAATAAAACTGATTTTCCTTCCATAACAGGTTTTCCTGCAACTGGTCCAATATTTCCTAATCCTAAAACTGCTGTAGAGTTTGTGATAACGGCAACTAAGTTTGCTTTATTTGTATATTTATAAGCCAACTCATTGTCTTTTTCAATCTCTAAACAAGGATGCGCAACTCCTGGCGTATAAGCCATACTTAAATCTCTTGCAGTTTTGCACTCTGTTTTTACATTTATCTCAATCTTGCCACCGATGTGGTAGTTTAATGACTCTTCTTTGGTAACTTTTTTACTCATTTACTTTATCCCCTTTGATAAAATTTATAAATTTTTTTATTCTTTTTGATACGCCGTCTCGTCCAATTACACTCATCACTTCAAAAATCGAAGGACTCACACTGTTTCCAACAAGTGAAATTCTTAATGGTTGAGCTAAATCTTTTAATTTCAAAGTGTTTTTCTCTAAAAAGTTATTTGTAAAATTTTCAAAATCACTAGCTTCAACTAACTCGCCATTTTTGTTAAGTTCACTAAAGTAATTTTCTAAATATTTTTTTGTATCTTCTGTTATAAATTTGTTAACTGCTTTCTCTTCATAACTTTGTGGTTCTTCTAGGATTTGTTTTGTCATGCTTATAAGCTCAACTATAGTTTTTGCTCTCTCTCTTAACATATCGGCAATCAACTCTTTATGTTCATTTTTGCCTATATCAAATCCGAGCTCTTTTGCATATTCCCATAGTTTGTTTGATGGTGTGTTTTTAATGTACTGTGCATTTAGCCAATCAAGTTTTTGTTGATTATATGATGATGCTGAAGCATTTATATCGTTAGGGTTAAAAAACTCTAACATTTCTTTCATTGAGAAAATCTCTTGATCACCATGACTCCAGCCAAGGCGAACCAAGAAGTTTAAAAGTGCTTCTGGAAGATAACCTAATTGCTTATACTCCATAACATCCATAGCCCCATCTCTTTTTGAGAGTTTTTTACCTTCTGCATTGTTTATCATAGGTACATGATAAAATTTTGGTACTTTAAAACCAAAAGCATTGTAAATTACTATCTGTTTTGGTGTATTTGAGAGGTGATCATCTCCTCTTATTACTTCATTTATTCCCATCAATGCATCATCAACAACTACTGTAAAATTGTAAGTAGGACTTCCATCTCCCCTTAAAATAACAAAATCATCAAGTATATCTTCGGCTTTAAAAGACATCTCACCTTTCACACCATCAACGAATTTTATCTCTCCACTAATCGGAGCTTTTATCCTTATAACTGGTGTTATTCCCTCTGGTGGAGTTCCTTTAAAATCCCTATATTTACCGTTATACTTTGGTCTTTGTTTGTTTGCAACTTGTTCGGCTCTTAGGGCGTCTAATTCTTCTTTACTCATGTAGCAATAGTATGCCTTACCCTCTTCTACCAATTTTAGTGCATACTCTTTATATAGTTCAAATCTGTTTGATTGATAAACTATTTCGCCATCATATGAGAGTTTTGTCCACTTGAAAGCTTCCTCAATTGCCTTTGCAGCTTCAAGAGAGTTTCTTTTTAAGTCTGTATCTTCTATACGGAGTAAAAATTTACCACTATTTTTTCTTGCCCAAAGATAGCTATATAGCGCTGTTCTAAGCCCGCCAATATGCAAATATCCTGTTGGGGATGGGGCAAACCTTGTGACTATCATTTTTTAAATACCTTGAAAAAAATTGTTGTTTTTCTTTAAAAGTGTGCTTTATGATATTTAATACTATTTACTAAATACAGATAAACTTTCAATTAAGAAAGTAAAGATTATAATTGCTTTTTACTTAACAAAGGATTACGGTGATGTTAAAAAAGATAATAAGTTCTACGCTTTGTGTATTATGTTTCAGTTTTATACAGGCAAAAGCCGAGCTAGTTGATGCGGTTTCTGTTGTTGTTGAAAGTGAACCAATTACACTTTTTGAAATCTACAAATACTCTAGACAATATAATCTAAATATGAATGATGCACTAGAGCTTTTGGTTAGACAAAAGCTTGAAATATCTCAAGTTAAAAGAATGAATATAGTTATTAGTGATTATGATGTTGATCAACAATTAAACGAAATTGCTACAAGAAACAACTTAAGCGTTCAAGGTTTTATAAATGCTATAGCAGCTGAGGGCGTCAAAATAGAAGATTATAAAGAAGACATAAGAAAAAAGATGCAAAGAGATAGACTGTATCAATACATCTTTAGAGATAGAATTCAACAGATAGATCAAGATGAAGCACTAAGATATTACAATGCAAATAAAAATGAGTTTGCAAGGGTTGAGAGTTTTGATGTTACAAGATACCAAGGCTCAAACTTACAAGCTGTAAATAGTGTAGTGTCGCCCCTTATGAGTGTTAGTGGAGTTGAATCTATAAGACTTAGACTTCAAAGCCAAACAGCAGAAGCAAGAATAGTAAGTCTGCTTACAAATACAAATGTTGGCTCTATGTCACAAACAATAGAGACTAAAGATGGTTATGTAAAATTTATGGTTCATGCAAAAAATGGTGAGAGTGTTTTACCATACGAACAAGCACAAAATATGATTATGCAAAAATTATCTCAGGATCAAGAAAAAGCAGTAGTAGAAGAGTATTTTGAAAAATTAAAATCAAGCGCTTCTATAGTTGTTGTAAGGTTACCGTAAGTATAAGAGTTTAATCCAGTTTTTTACTGGATTAAATCTTTTTAATGTTTTGATAAGTAGTTTGTATCAAAGTTGTTGTTTATAAAGTCTTCGTTATCCATCATCTTTAAGTGAAAATCTCTAACACAGCCAATACCCTCGATAGTCAACTCTCTTAAAGCTTGTTTCATTTTTGCTATTGCTCTTGGTCTATCTTCTGCCCAAACAATCAATTTTCCAATCATAGAGTCATAATACGGAGGAACAACATAACCTTGGTAAGCGTGTGAATCCATTCTTACATTTCTCCCACCAGGGGCTATGTATTTGCTGATTTTTCCAGGACTTGGTATAAATCTTACCGGATCTTCTGCTGTGATTCTGCACTCTATAGAGTGTCCTTTGAAGGTTAAACTCTCTTGGGCTGGAAGTTTTTCACCTTCGGCTACTTTTATCATAAGTTCTATAATATCAAGTCCACTTACCATTTCACTAACGCAGTGTTCAACTTGAAGTCTTGTATTCATTTCCATAAAATAAAAGTTTTTATTTTCATCAACTAAAAACTCAAAAGTTCCAGCATTTTCATAACCTATAGCTTTCGTTGCGCGAATTGCTGTTTCATGAAGTTTTTTTCTTGTTTTTTCATCAAGCAAAATAGCTGGAGATTCTTCTATCAACTTTTGGTGTCTTCTTTGCATTGAACAATCTCTCTCACCAATATGTATAGCATTTCCATATCTATCACCCATTACTTGAACTTCAATATGTCTTGGCTTTACTATGAATTTTTCCATATACAAAGAGCCATCACCAAAGGCAGTAATCGCTTCACTTTCAGCAGCAAGATAGAGTTTTTCTAAATCCTCAACTTTTTCAACAACTCTCATACCTCTTCCACCACCGCCAGCACTTGCTTTGATGATTACAGGAAAGCCCATGCCTGAAGCAACTTTTTTAGCATCATCTAAACTTTTTAAAAGCCCGTCACTTCCTGGAATAGTAGGAATGCCAGCTTGTTTCATAACGGCTTTTGCTTTACTTTTATCACTCATCATAATCATAGCATCGGCACTTGGTCCTATAAACTTGATTTTATGATGTTCACAAATCTCAACAAAATTTTGGTTTTCACTCAAAAACCCATACCCTGGAAAGATAGCATCGCATTCACTTATCTCAGCTGCTGAGATAATAGCTGGAATACTTAAATAACTTTGTGAAGATTTCTCTCCACCAATACAAATAGATGCATCTGCATATTGTAGATATAAGGCATCTTTATCGGCTGTCGAATATACAGCAATCGCTTGTTTTCCCATCTCTTTTATCGTTCTAATCGCACGAAGAGCTATTTCACCACGATTGGCTACTAATATTCTTTTGATTTCAGCCATTATACTTTCTCCACACTAAATATCGGCATTTCAAACTCAACTGGCTGACCATCTTCTACTAAAATATCTACAATTCTACAATCATACTCTGCATCTATTTCATTCATGATTTTCATAGCTTCGATGATTGCGATTGGTTGTCCTTTTTTTACAACTGTTCCTATTTTTACAAAAGGTTCAGCATTTGGAGCTGGAGATTTATAAAATGTACCAACCATTGGCGATTTGAATGTTGGTAATTTACTTGCAGGAATTGTAACTGTTTTGTCTGTTTGATTTTCTAATGCTTTTGTTTCAACTTGAGCATTTATAATTTGAGGAGTTTGGATAGATTTTGCATCATCAAAACTATAAACCATCTCACCATTTTTACCTAGTTCTATAGAGAAATCTCCATCCTTTATTTTAAGCTTACTCATACCACTTTTGTCAAATATTTTAATCAAGTCTTTGATGTCTTGCTTATTCATAAAATCCCTTTTTATTAGTTTCGCCACTAAGAGTAGCTGATGTTTAAGTGTGTTATAATACCACACTTCATAGAAACTAAAACTTAAGGAAAAAAATGGGCTTAAAAGCTGATAGTTGGATAAAAGAAAAATCTCTAAAAGAAAAGATGATAGAGCCATTTTGTGATGGTCAAGTTGGAAAAAATGTTGTAAGTTATGGCGTTAGTAGTTACGGTTATGATATAAGAGTTGGACGTGAATTTAAAATCTTTACAAATGTAAATTCTACTGTTGTTGATCCAAAAAATTTTGAAGATAAAAATATAGTCGATTTTGTTGGTGATATTTGCATTGTTCCACCAAACTCTTTTGCACTAGCAAGAACTGTTGAATACTTTAGAATCCCAAAAAATGTACTAGCTATTTGTCTTGGAAAAAGCACATACGCAAGATGCGGCATCATAGTAAATGTTACACCATTTGAGCCTGAGTTTGAAGGACACATAACTATAGAGATTTCAAACACAACTCCTCTTCCTGCAAAGATATATGCAAACGAAGGAATTGCTCAAGTTCTATTTTTTGAAGGTGATACACCTTGTGATGTAACATACAAAGATAAAGCAGGAAAATACCAAGGACAGACTGGTATAACGCTTCCGCGCATACTACAAGAAAAGTGATTTTGTCTTACATGTAAATATAAATTTATCTTTTACATGTAAAGCTTGTTTAAACTTATTATTTATTTTATTTATGATAAAATCCACACTTATATAATTTATTAGGAGATATGATGTCTATCGGAGAAAACAAAGTTGTTTCAATGTTTTATGAGTTAAAAGATGCTGATGGAAATGTACTTGATTCAAACATTGGAGAAAAAGCATTATCATTTATAATGGGTAAAAATCAAATTATCCCTGGACTTGAAAATGAGATTTCAAAACTAAACGAAGGAAGCAAAGCAAACGTAGTTATCAAAGCTGAAGAGGCTTATGGCGTTTACGATGAAAAAGCTATTCAAGTTTTACCAGTTGAACAATTTGCAGGATTAGAACTTACAAAAGGTATGACACTTTATGGTCAAGGTGAAGATGGCAATACTGTTCAAGTTGTAGTAAAAGAGTTTAACGATAAAGATGTAACTATCGACTTCAATCACCCACTTGCTGGAAAAGAGTTGCATTTTGATGTAGAACTTAGCGAAGTAAGAGATGCAACTGATGATGAGTTGATCAGTGGTTCAGTTGCAGGTGCTGGTTGTGGTTGTGGACATGAACACGGACATAGTCATGGTGAAGATGGCGGATGTTGTGGTGGTGGCGGTCATGGACATAGCCACGGCGGCGGCGGTTGTGGCTGCGGACACTAATTTTATAGCAAATTCAAGAGCCTCAAAAGAGGCTCTTAAAAGCGCTACACTACTAAAAAGCTTATCACTAAACGCCATCATTGTTGGTGAAAATGGTGTTGGAAAAACAACGCTTGCAAAAAGCATCATAGATTCCAAAATCATCGATGGCAGAAATGCAAACGAGCTATTTAATGCACTAAGTGCAAATAGTTCACTTATCATAAAAAACTTTCATAAAATCTCAAATTATCAATTACTAAAAGATGCTCTTAAATCAAATCCTATAAGGCTAATCGCTACTGCAAACGAAGATATAGACGAAAAAGTAGTAGATATGTTTTTTGGATTAAAGATAAATCTTCCTCCATTAAGCGAAAGACTTGAAGATGTCGATTTTCTTGCAAATAAGTTTTATCAAGAAGCAAAGCATGTTTTATTAAATGATGAAGATGAGGAAGCCTGTATAGATTTAAAAACTATCGATTTAGACTTAAGCAACAACGCTTACTCATTAAAATACTCAATCTACAAAGCTCTTATGATTGAAGGTTTTAATGAAGATGACATAATGAGTATTTTAGAGAAGTTTTTAACAAAAAGGATAGGAAGTGGAAACGATTATAGAGATCAACTCTACCTTTTTGATGTGCCACTTTTACGCGCAGGATTTAAAAAATTTCACTCACAACTTGCCATGAGTGATAAATTTGGATTAAACAGAAACACTCTTAGAAAAAAAATAGGCGAATTAGATACCTATTTTGACGTTAAAAACTCTTAATTTTACAAAATAAAAATTCAAGGAAACAATCATGAATAAAAAAATTGCATATGTTTTTCCAGGACAAGGCTCCCAATTTATAGGCATGGGAAAAGATTTCTACGAAAATAGTAGCCTTGCAAAAGATATGTTTACACTTGCAAGTGATAGATTAAAGATTGATATGAAATCACTTTTGTTTGAAGAAAATGACAAATTAAATGAAACCGAATACTCACAACCTGCTATATTTTTAGTAAGTGCTATAGCTTATAAACTGTTTGAAAATTCACTAAGTATAAAGCCATCTTTTGCGCTTGGTCACTCGCTTGGAGAATTTGGAGCTCTTTTTAGCGTAAAAGCTCTTGGATTTTTAGATGGTATCGAGTTAGTGCGTGAACGTGGACTTCTCATGAAACAAGCATGTGAGGGCAAAAATGCTGGCATGATGGTTTTACTTGGACTTAGTGATGAAAAAGTTGAAGAGATTTGCAAAGATGCCCAAGGTAAAAACAAGCAAATTTTTGCAGCAAATTACAACAATGATGGACAGATAGTTATAGCTGGTACAAAATCAGATTTAGAAGAGTATACAAACGTTTTCAAAGATGCTGGTGCAAAGAGAGCTATGCTTCTTCCTATGAGTGTTGCAAGCCATTGCCCGCTTTTAGCAAGTGCGCAAAAACCATTAAGAGAAAAAATGCAAATATTTTTAAAGAATAGCTTTGATGCTCCTGTTATCTCAAACGTAACCGCATCTGCTTATGACAAAAAAGATGAAGCACTAAACTTACTTGCAGAGCAACTTATAAAACCAGTAAAATACAAACAGTCGATTTTAAATAACCCTGCTGATATTTATGTAGAATTTGGAGCAAGTGTACTAAAAGGGTTAAACAAAAAAATATCTTCAGCTCCAACTTTAAGCATCATAGATATGGCAAGTTTAAAAGAAGCAGTTGAAACATTAAAATAGTTTACATGTAAAAAGGAAAATAATGAAAATAGCTATAATGAGCGCAATGCAAGAAGAGTTAACTCCACTACTTGAAAAGTTTAAACATTACGGAGTTAAAGAATATGCAAACAACAAATACTACTTTGCAACATATAAACATTTTGAAGTGATTTTGGCTTATAGTAAAATAGGCAAAGTAAACGCAGCGCTTACCGCTTCAACGCTTATACAAAAATACGGAGCAGAGTCTCTACTTTTTTCAGGAGTTGCAGGCTCACTAAATGAAGAACTTAAAATCGGCGATTTGATAGCTGGAACCTCTTTAGTTCAGCACGACTTAGATATAACCGCTTTTGGGCATCCTTACGGCTTTGTGCCTGAAAGTAAAGTTTTTGTTGAAGCAGATAAAGCTCTTGTTAATATAGCAAGAGATGTCGCAAAAAGTGCTGCTATTGAGCTTAAAAATGGTGTTATTGCAACTGGTGATCAATTTGTTTGTGATAATGCAAAAAAAGAGTGGATAAGAAAAACATTTAGTGCTGATGCTGTTGAGATGGAAGGAGCAAGCGTTGCTTTTGTGTGTGATAGTTTAAATATACCGTTTTTTATACTTCGCGCAATTAGTGATGGTGCAGGAGCTGGAGCAGACTTTGACTTTGATACATTTCTTGCAAGCTCTTCAAAAGTAAGTGCAGATTTTATAATCTCGATGCTAGATAAGATGTAGAGGTGAAAATGTTAGAGATAAGTAAATCCATCTTAAGACTAAGCGGGCGAGCAAACGCAAAGTATGGTTTGATAGAAGAAGGCGACAAAGTTCTTTTGGGGCTTAGTGGCGGAAAAGATTCTATAACCTTGGCTCATGTTTTAAAACATATGCAAAGAGTAACACCTTTTAACTTTAACTTTGAAGCTGTAACAATCTCTTATGGAATGGGTGAAGATTTAAAAAATTTACAAAAACATTGTGAAGAGTATGATATAAAACACAACGTTGTTGATACGAGTATTTTTGAGATTTCAAAAGATAAAATCCGCACAAACTCATCTTTTTGTAGCTTTTTTTCTCGCATGAGAAGAGGAGCACTTTATACTTATGCACTAGAAAATGGTTTTAATAAACTAGCTCTTGCTCATCACTTGGATGACGCTGCGGAGAGTTTTTTTATGAACTTCATGAACAATGGGACGCTTCGTTCTATGGCTCCAAAATACAAAGCAGATAACGGTCTTTGGGTTATTCGCCCGCTCATCCATGTAAGAGAGAGACAATTAAGAGACAATGTAACTCATCACAATATAGAAGTTATAGGGGATGAAGCTTGTCCGGCGATGCGTTTTGATGTGAAAATGCCTCACGCAAGGGCTGCCACAAAAGAGCTTTTAGCAAATTTAGAGAAAGAAAATCCGGGACTTTTTATATCTTTAAAATCGGCATTTGAGAAACTTCAAGTAAGTTCGTTTTGCGACGAAAGATACTTAGACAAGTGAAAATTGTTGCTTTTTCGTACTAACTTCGTTGTAGTCGCAAATTATTTAGTCATATACGCTTAAAGTATACTCCTTGCATACTTTGCTCCTACGCCTCGTTATTACAAAAAATCAAGCAATTTTAAAAACTTACATTTAAAAGATTTTATATATCTCTTGCATAAATTTGCTCCAACGCCTCGTTATCATAAAAAATCAATCAATTTTAATAGCGTACTTATGCAATTTATTTTAAAATATTCTATCTTTTACATGTAAAGACAAAAAGGATGTTAAATTGAAACTACTCTCAACTATTGCAACATTTGTATTTGTAATATTTTTGTTTGCATTAGCTATATTTATGTTTTGGTTTTTTCTAAACAATAAAACAAAAAGTAATATAAAACAAGCTTTTAAAAATCCTGCAAAAGGTATATTCTTTATCATACTTTCTATTTTTATCATAATAATTGGTTATTTTGTAAAAGAAGAGATTTATAAACTTACACATAAAATTGATTTTAGTAAAGAAAACAGTACTTTTGAATTTACAGCAAGATCATACGATATTGGTAAAACTTTTGGCTTAAGATATATATTTCCTAAAAAAGAGAGTTTTAGTACTTATAGTAACTGCTTAAACTTAAATGCAAAATACATAGTTGAATATTTTAAAGATGACAAACTTTTTTATACTCAAATAGTTGATAAATTAAGATCAACCGAAAGCCTTTACTCTTGGTGCAACGATAAAATGTGTTATATGCCGTTTGCAACTATAAAAGATTTTCAAGAAATTAATACACCATATAAAGTTAAAGTAACCACTATAGAACCGTCCTATCTCTTACAAGGTTTTGGTGATAAAATAACAACTTACTATGATATAAGAGGAAGTGCTCCTTTCTTAAAAGGTAAAAATAAAATCTCAGCTTCGCAAATAGACAAACCAATAACAAATGAAAAAAGAGAAGACAATATCAAACAAGTTCTAAAATCCTGCGAAAGAGCAAGTGTTATATTTTCAAAAGAACAAAATCAAACATTGGCAGATTTAAAAGAGTATATAAAACAAGACGATACAAAAAAAGTAAAAGAGTTAATTGTTAACGGTATATCCGTAAATGTAAAAATGAACTATGACAATACTCCACTGATGCTTGCCTCTTACTACAATTCGCTAAATGTTATGAAGTATTTATTGGAGAATAAAGCTGACGTTGAAGCTAAAAACTCACTTGACAGCAGAGCTATACTCTTTGCGTTTGGGAAGAAAAACACAGAAGCTATAAAACTACTACTTGAACACAATGCAACGCTAAAAGAGGATGACAAGATTTATCCGTATGTTGTAGGTGATTCAGGAATGGTGTTTTTTAGTAGAAAGCACAGTCTATCATATTTTATAACTAGTGCTCTTTATTATGATGGTTTGAAACTATATCTTGAATATGGGCTGGATGTTAATTATTTTGATTTTTTTATTAGCGGTTATGATGATACAAATGCTACAAAGAAGTATGCTTTTACATTATTGGATGCCATAAAAAATAACACCGAAAAACACTCTGAAGAGGGTAAAAAAATAATAAATCTTGTAGAACAATACAATGGTAAAACCTACCGAGAATTAGTGAACGAAAATAAAACAAAAAATTGATCTTTGCACAAAAGAGATAAATCACAAAAAAATATTTACAAATACAATATAGAAAACGAGTATTTTAATCCTGCTTATAATATAAGAGGTTGTTTTGCAAAAAATAGGTAATTTGCATGAGCTCTATTTTGTAGAAAACCTGATTATTTGCCAAAATAATTAACTCCATATAATGATTATGTTGCTCTCTTTAAATCAGAATTTTTTAAAAATAGTGAATATTTTCACTTCAAATCAAGAGAGGGAAATTTTAGTGAAAAACAGTTGAAGTCCTTACAACAAATAAGAAAAATACAGCTCTTACATGTAAAAACAAAACAATCATAATACATTAGAGTTTAGCTTTACATGTAAACTCTCAAAACATCGGTTTTTCACACATGTTTTTTGCTATAAAATCATAAACAGCGTCGCTTGTTGGTCCCATGATTGAAGCGGAATATGCATCTCTAAAAAATCTCTCAAGCG
This sequence comes from Campylobacteraceae bacterium, assembly GCA_047974135.1. Lineage (GTDB taxonomy): Bacteria > Campylobacterota > Campylobacteria > Campylobacterales > Campylobacteraceae > JAIRQK01. The sequence continues at coordinate 11,428 of JBKECC010000094.1, forward strand.
GTAAACTTTTCGAGTATCCAACTCCACCGCAAACTTGCATAGCAAGATTTGCTATCTCTTTTGAAATCTCCGCTCCTGCTGTTTTTACTTTAAAACTTAAAAGTATTTCGCTTACACCGTTTTTTTCTATCTTTTTTAGTGAATTTGTTAAAAATCCATCATAAGTTTCGCACAAAAGTTGCATTTTGCCAAGTCTGGAGCGTGCAACTTCGGAGTCAAACAAACCGCTTTTTGTGGCTTCATTGTAAGAGTTTTGTATATGATTTTTTGTTATCTCCACTATAGTTTTACAAATGCCAAGAGATACCACAGCAAAACCTGTTTGTACCCAAAGTGAAATTTTTTGAGTACCTTTGCAAATCTCTCTTGTTTTTGGTATTTTGCAATTTAAAAGTGTTATTTTAGTGCTATCATTTCCTCTCATGCCAAGACTTTTCCAACTCCCGTGAACACTAACGCCATTATCACTTTTTAAAACAAGATACGTTATTGTATCAAGTTTGTCATCACTGCTGTTTACACTTTTGCTTGAAGCAACAAATCCATCAAGAAAATTTGCAGATGTTACGAAGGATTTTTTAGCGTTTAGCATGACAAAATCACCCTCTTCTTTTACCTTACTTACTGGATGCCAGATATGTCCACGTGAGCCTTCTTCACTAAAAGCAACGCTTGAGAGATGTTTTCCATTTGCTACATCTTTTAAAAGATTTGCAAACTTTTCCTTTTCAAGCAAGTATCCACTAACGCCTGAAAGGTGCATGTTAAAAATCAAAGCAACACTTGGAGATACTTTAGCTATCTCACAAACTATAGCACTTGAAAGAATTATACTCGCCCCTTTTCCTCCAAACTCTTTTGATACACTAAGCCCAAGCCAGCCGTGTTTTCTAAAAGAATTTATAACTTCTTTTGGAAATTTGCCATTTTCATCTATATCTTTTGCGTATGGAGCTATAAACTCTTTTGCAAACTCTTGAAAATCTTCAACTATTTTTTGCTCTTGTTTTGAAAAATCTGTATACATGTAAAAGTCTTTTTAAAAAAAATTGTAACGGTTTTATCTAAAGATAGATATGCAGCCTTGCCACAAACTAAACCCAAATAAGAACTCTATCAAAACTCTTTAACCTTTGTCAATTAATAAATTATTTTGTATTTTGATAACTATTATAAAAAATTAAAATATATTTATCTTTTTTGTGATATAAACACATTTAAATTTTTAGGAGCAAAAATGAATAATGATTTTGAAGTTTTTAAAAAAGAAGTTAGCTGGTTTTTCAAAGCGACCGATGAGTTTGAAGTAAAAGAGGATTCACTAAAATGCTCAAACAATTTCAAACAAACTTTTCCAAATATGTGCGAACTTATCTCACATGCAAGAGTTTTAAACATAACCCACAAACGTGGTGACAAAGTTCGTGATTATAAACTTTTATCTTGGGGCGAAGGTGCATCAGTTTGCGGTTGGCTGTGCAAATTTGAAAATGGCAAAACAAGGATAGAGCTTTTAAAAGAGCATCAACTTCTCTTAGATAACATGGGTGGAATTGCTGCAAGTTACCATCAACTTACATACGATAGAGAGCTTTTGACAAATAATCAAACATTTATATTTACGAAGTCAGAATGCACAAGAGGCATGGAAGATTGGATTGAGTACTATGAAGAAGTTTGTGCTGATGAAGAGTATGAGATGATTGAAACTGATTATCTTCTCTGTTTTGCAAAAGATAAAACTGGAAATGAAACGCTTTATGATTTAAAAACAAGTGAAGTTTTTCTTTTTGCTTCTGAGCATGATTTTGACAATGTTGAAGTGCTTGACAACCAACCAGAATTTACATTTTACACCATAAACGGTGTTACATCTTTTGTTGATTACGCGGAAAATTTAGCAAAACAGTGGCTTGAGAGGTTTGTAAACAATTAACCGATATAATACATGTTTTTATCACATGTATGAGGGTTTTTGTGGATAATTCTTTAAATTTTCAAGAGATGCCAGAAGTGCAAAAAAATAGATGGAAAATCTTTTTTAGTGTTGCGCTCTTCACATTTATGGCAACTCTTGATGGAAGCATCATAAACATAGCACTTCCAACTATCGCCAAAGATTTTGGTGTAAATACAAACCAGATTATCTGGGTTGTTGCTTTTTACATGATGACCATTTGTGTACTTTTGATATTTTTTGGAAAACTTGGAGATATCTTTGGTAAGATAAAAATCTTTAGAATTGGTGTTATCCTCTTTTTATTTGGCTCCATATTGTCAGGTTTTTCAACTTCATTAGATCAATTAATCACTTTTCGTATCTTTCAAGCGATTGGCTCGGCTATGACTATGTCCACAAATCTTGGTATAATCGCAGAAGTTTTTACGGTGCAAGATAGAGCAAAAGCTCTTGGTTTTGTTGGCTCTATGGTCTCTCTTGGAACTATAACAGGGCCTAGCATTGGTGGAGTGATAGTTGAGCATCTTTCATGGTCATATATATTTTGGTTAAATGTCCCTTTTGGACTTTTTACTATTTATCTAGGGAGCAGGTATCTTCCAAAAGATATAAATACAACAAAAACTCCAGTTGATTTTATAGGATTTGCTCTTTATGCGTGTTTTATCATCTCTTTTTTTGGAGCTATGTTTTTAGCTCAAGAGATAGGTTTTGATAAACCAAAAATACATCTTCTTTTTGCCTCTTCCATCATTTTCTTAGTAGTATTTATAAGGGTTGAGTTAAGAAGAAAATTTCCACTTTTGGAGTTAAAAATCTTCAAAAATAAACCAGTAACTTACGGTTTAATCTGTGCATTTTTGATATTTTTATCAAACTTTTTATTTTACATAATCATGCCTTTTTATTTGCAAGATGCAAGAGGTTTTAACGCAAGCCATGCTGGATTTTTAGTTATGATTTTTCCTATAGTTATGGTTGTAGCTTCGCCAATCGCCGGAAGTTTTGTAAATAAAATAGGCGCAACAAAGATGGCAAGTATAGGGCTTTTTGTGGTTATGTTTGCTCATGGACTTTTAATCTTTATAGATATAGAAACCCCTATAATTCTATTTTGTTTTATAGTTGCGATACTTGGACTTGGAAACTCGCTTTTTCAACCATCAAATAACTCCATCATAATGGGCTCAGTCGACAAAAAACAACTTGGAATCGTTGGAAGTATAAATGCACTTGCAAGAAATATAGGAAATATAACAGGAGTTGCCTTTTCAACAACCATACTTTTTGCTGCGATGAGTTACAAGTATGGAAGCCATCTCTCAACGTATCTTGAAGACAAGGCAGATATATTTATTTTTGGTATGCATGTAACTTTTACATTTTCTTTTTTAGCCTTGCTTTGTGCGTTTTTACTCTCACTAAATCGCCCAAAACATTAAGTAAACCTTTGCATATAAACTATTTATTGCTAAACATTTTAAGTATTACAAAATCACCAAAGAACGGAAAAAGATTATAAAACTTTGTAGTAAGTTCAAGTATAAACGGCATATTTACCTCTCTTTTATTTGTCCCAATCGCATTTATAATTCTTCTTGCAACGGTGTTTACATGTAAAGTTATAGCCTTTGCTTTATCTACAAACTCTCTGCTTGAGTTTGCATTATCAAAAAACTCTGTATCAATTGGTCCTGGATTTACCGTTGTAACTTTCACATTGTATTTTTTAAGTTCAAGACGAAGGCAATTTGAAAATCCAACAACTGCGTATTTTGTAGCACTATATATGGAAAGTTCAGGAAGTGGAGCTTTTGCAGCTTGAGACGCTACATTTATGATATGCCCCTCTTTTTGTTCTATCATCATTTTTACAAAACTTTGAGAAAATTTCATAGCTCCAAGTAAATTTGTATCAAACATATTTTTTGCTACTTTCATATCAAAATCTACAAACTTTTTGAAATAACCAAAACCAGCATTGTTTATCAAAATATCTACTTTTTTAACGCAACCTTTTATTGTTTTTACTGCAACTTCTATACTCTCTTCATCGCACAAATCAAGCTCTATAACAAAAATATCTTTTTTTGTGTACTTTGCACACTCTTTTTTTACAAGTTCCAACTTTTCAACTCTTCTTGCGCAAAGTATAAGTGTTGTATTTTGACGCGAAAGTTGTAATGCCAACTCTCGCCCAAGCCCAGAACTAGCTCCAGTTATAATAACGGTTTTATCATTTATGTAGTTATTCATAAAACTTTTCCTAAAAATTTTGATAAATTATATCTTATAGTTATAATTAATTTTGTAAAATAAATAAAATAAAATTTTAAGGAGCCAACATGGATTTTAGTAAGCTAAGTCATCAAGCAGTTACAGATAAACCAGGCGAAAATGCGCTTTTTATGGTTTATGGGTTGATAGATAAAAAAGATACGACCGAAAAAGTAAAAGAGTTGTGTAGCACATTTGCTGCTGTGGTAAGAAGTATGAAAGGAAGATATCCAGAACTTGAAATAAGCGGAGTTATGGGCTTTGGTAGCAAAGCTTGGGATAAACTTTTTGCTAAACTTGATAAACCAAAAGAGTTAAAAGTTTTTAAAGAGATAAAAGGCGACATACACACCGCTCCTTCAACAAAAGGTGATCTATTTTTTCACATACGTGCAAAAAGAGTTACAGCATGTTACGAAATAGCTTCTATTATCAATGAAAAACTTGATGGTGTCGTAGAAAGCCTTGATGAAGTTCACGGATTTAGATACTTTGACGGACGTGCGATAATTGGCTTTGTTGATGGAACTGAAAATCCCGAAAATTTAGCTGCACTAAGCTCTGCAATCATAGGCGAAAACGAGAAAAAATTTAAAGGTGGAAGTTACGCTTTTGTACAAAAATATCTTCACGATATGAAAAAATGGAACGATTTACCAACCGAAGAGCAAGAAAAAGTCATAGGTCGTAAAAAGTTTAACGATGTAGAACTAAGCGACAAGGAAAAACCTGCAAATGCTCACAATGCAGTAACAAACATAGAAGATGAAAAAGGAAATGAACTTAAAATAGTCCGTGCAAATATGCCTTTCGCAAATCCAAGCAAGGGTGAGTTTGGAACTTATTTTATAGGATATGCAAGCACTTTTACAACAACAAAAAAGATGCTTGAAAATATGTTTATAGGTGAGCCAAAAGGAAATTATGACAGACTTTTGGACTTTAGCACAGCAGTAACTGGAACACTGTTTTTCATTCCAACCTTTGATTTACTCGAAGAGCTTGGAGAAGAGTAAAAATACTTACATGTAAAGATTTTCTTTACATGTAACCCTTATAAACTTATTATTTTAACTCAACAATCATAAAAATTTTTGTCATTTGTATATATCGACTCACAGTTTAAACTTTTAGCAAGTAAAGATTGCAAAACATCTTCAAAGTCTAGGTTTATATCATTTTTACAAATACCAATAGCGCTCAGTATATCCTCATCACAAAAAGGTGAAACTATCCAATTTTTTAAAATGTACTCAAAAAAGTTTAAAACACCAAGTTTTTGTTCCTTGGTTTTTGTAATATAAAAAATAGTTGTTAACATATCTTGAGATATAGCAATCTCATAACTATTTTCGCTTAGATATACTAATAAATCTTTGGCTTTTTCATGTGAAATTCTTTTATCATCCAAGAAATCCAAAATAATATTTGTATCTAAAAAAACTCTCATTTTTTTGTACTTTTAATATCTTGAATTTTTTTATTTTCACTCTCACCACTCAAGATAGCGGAAAATTTTAAAATCTCCTCTTTTTTCTGTTTTTTCTCTTTTTCTAAAAGTTTTAAAAGAAACTCTTTGACTTTTTTAGCATGCTCTTTTGGTACAAAAATACCTTTATAAATTTTTTGTTTTTTATCTTCTATATCTATAAAATCATATCTTGAAAGTTCATCACCGCTTCTTGTTAATTCTCTTATACTCATTGATGTTTTTATCATTTTTGACTCCATAAAAATATTATCGTCAAATTATATCATATCGTCATAAATATACGAAATTTTATAATCCCTCACAAAGTATTCTATATAAATGCTCTACCTTTTCGTTATCAAGATATATAGTCTGTTTTGTATTAAAAAGATTTTTAAGTTCACCTTTTTTAAATCCACTATCGTGTATGCAAGTTGGATGAGCTGGAAGATAAGCGCGTGCAAGAGCTATGTCTTCTTCAATCTTTTCATCACACAAAAAACAAAACTCTAATGTATGAAGCCTTCCCTCAAACTCTAAAAGCTCCAAGTAAGCCTCAACTGCTACACGTTTAGGATTTTGTCTTTGCCATTTTTGTGAACATTTTTGAAGTAAATCAAAGTAAAAGCTATCAAGCACTTCGACATCTTTTAAGTGAGGATAAAAAAGTTTTATAAACTCTTGCCAAACGTAAAGTCTATCTCTCTCTAAGTTCCAGTTTTGCGCTAAATGCATAACACTTCGTAACTGTGCAATGCTTGATTTATATGAAGTTTCAACTTCAAAATCTATCAAATATCCAAGATTTATAGTCGAATGACGCGAGCCATAAAACCTATAAGTTGTTTTTAGTTTATCACGAGTGAGTATAGAAACTATCAAATCCTCGTCTCTTGCTTTATTTATATTTATGATAAAACCTTGCACAAAAACCTTTACATGTAAAAGATATCAAATTGTATCAAAGCAAAAATTATGTTAATATTTAACAGTTTTAAATAAAGGTATTTTATGGATTTTTTAAAGGAAGTTATAAAAGCCAACAAAGAGATTTACTCTCTTATAAAAAGTGCGTCTCACGAGGATTTGTGTAAAAGTTTTCAAGCTGGTTTTGGTGGTGATTTAAGTGTATTTATAGACTTAGAGGCTGAAAAGATTTTTGTGAAAAACTTAAAAACTTTTGGGGAAATTTTCTCCGAAGAATCAGGTGAAATTGGAGAAGGTGAAGATTTAATCATCATTGACCCAATCGATGGAAGCGATAACTTCAAATCAAACATCCCCTACTTTGGCACTTCAGTGGCAAAAATATCAAAAGGCATAACAACTCACGCAATTGTTACAAATCTTGTAAATGGAGATGTTTTTTATAAGATTAATGATGAAATTCAAAAAACTTCACTTTTTTTTAACAATACAAAACCTTTACATGTAAATAAATTTGCAAGTGTTGGTATTTTTGAGCGAGCTTATGATGCCCCAAAAATGGTACAAAAACTAAAAAATGAAAATATAAAATACCGCTCAAGTGGAGCTCTTGCTCTATCGCTAGCAATAGCAAACGAAGTATCTTTTGTACTTTTCGAAGGAAAAATAAGAGAGTTTGACATAGCTGCTGGATACGAGATTTGTAATAGTTTATATAGATTTAAAGACGATAGATTTATCCTCGTAAGCCAAGATAAGAAAATTTTTGATAAAATTCGCCTACTTATTGAGCAAAAAGGTAATAAATGAAATTTTCAGATCTTTTTAAAACTAGAAGAGAACAACCAAAACCAAATGAAACTCCAACTCACTGGGTAAAATGCCCAAGTTGCAACGCTTTGATGTATTATAAAGAGGTACTTTTACAATCAAATGTTTGTCCAAAATGTGGCTTTCACATGAGAATAAACGCGGAACAAAGAATCGGTCTACTTGCAGATAAAGATACATTTACGAGATTTGATGAAAACCTAAAACCAGTCGATCCATTAAAGTTTGTTGACAAAAAATCATACAGAAAAAGAATCGAAGAAGCGTATGAAAAAACAGGTCGTACATCTGCTTTAATTGCTGGCGAGTGTACCATCGAAGGAGGTGCCACACAACTTGTAGTATTTGACTTTGATTTTATGGGCGGAAGTCTAAGCTCTGTTGAGGGAGAGATGATAGTAAGAGCTGTGAACCGTGCAGTTTCTAAAGAACAAGGACTTGTTATAGTAAGTGCGAGCGGTGGAGCTAGAATGCAAGAGAGCACTTTTTCACTTATGCAAATGGCAAAAACTTCAGCAGCTTTGACAAAACTTTCAGAAAATCATCTACCTTTTATCTCTGTTTTAACTGATCCAACGATGGGTGGAGTTAGTGCTTCTTTTGCTTGGCTTGGGGATATTATCATGGCAGAACCAGGAGCACTTATAGGCTTTGCGGGACAAAGAGTTATCAAGCAAACCATAGGAGCAGAACTTCCTGAAGGTTTCCAAAGATCAGAGTTTTTACTTGAACATGGACTTATCGATATGATAGTAAAAAGACATGATATGAAAAAAACCATAGCCGATCTTCTTTACTACTTCAAAGGTGACGGTATTGAGCGTGTAAATGCTATTTGTTTAAAAGGTGAACAGGATAAATACAAAATATCTCAAGGGGAAGTTTGAAGCTTTACGCACTTTTAGATATCAACTCTTTAAAAAATAGAGAAAAAAATATAGAGTGGTTTGTAAAAAAAGCACTCTCTCTAAATGCAAGTTTGATTCAGTATCGCAACAAAGATGAGTTATCTCACGATATAAAAAAACAAGATATAACACTTATAAAATCACTTTGCGATATACCTTTAATTGTAAACGATGATATAACTTTGGTAGAGTATTGTGATGGACTTCACTTAGGACAAGAAGATATACTAAAATTTGACGAAAACATACAAAAAGCTTCTGTAAGAGTAAGAAGTATTTTAAAAGATAAAATCTTTGGACTCTCAACTCACAATGAAAAAGAGATTTTAAGAGCAAATGATTTGCCAGTTGACTATATAGGGCTTGGCGCGTATAGAGCTACTTCAACAAAAGATGTTTCAAATATCTTAGGAGAAAAAACTTCTCATCTTGCCTCGCTTTCCACAAAAGACGTAGCGCTCATCGGCGGGGTAAAACTAGACGATAAAGTAAAAAATGTAACTTATCTTGTTATTGGCTCAGGACTTTATGAAAATTAGTGTTTATAGTATAGAAAAATCAGTTGACAAAGAGATAAAAACTCTAACAAACGAGTTTATAAAAATGTCTTCAAAATACGCAAAAATAGAAGATATTGTCATATTTAACAACCAGATAGCCTCCGCTCAAACAAAAGGAGAAAAAGAGGCAAAAAACTCATATACGAAGGCTTATGAACCATTTTTAAAAGGTTACACTATAGCTCTTGATGTTGAAGGTGATATTTTAGATAGTCACGAATTTAGTAAAATCTTTGAATTTGAAAATGATATAAGATTCTTCATAGGTGGTGCTTACGGCTTTGAGAGTGAATTTTTGAAGTCCAATAACAAGGTTATAAGCTTAAGTAGATTAACATACGCGCATAAAATTGCAAAAGTTGTTTTATTTGAGCAGATATATCGTGGTTTATGCATCAAAAATAACCACCCGTACCACAAATAAAACAGTAAAAGATACAAGGGCGTTTTTTAATGAAAGATAGTGATTTATCGTACTTCAAAAAGATACTGCTTGAAAGAAAAGAGCAGATAAAGAAAAATATAGAAGATGCAACAAAAGAGATGGATGGTTTTGACTCTTCAAATACTGGAGATGAAGCCGATGTAGCCTCTTTTGGTATAAATAGAACCTTAGAGCAAAGTCTAAACGTGAAACAGTTTAAAGAACTCTCAGAAGTTGAGAGAGCGTTAGAGAAAATGGATGAGGGAATTTACGGAATTTGTGAAATGTGTGAAGAGGATATTTGCACAAAAAGACTTAAAGTCAAGCCTCATGCAAAATATTGTATTATTTGTCGTGAGATTTATGAAAAAGAAAAAACAAAATAAGGAGTTTTAGTTTATGGGAATAAGACAATACATCGCATCATCATTTATATTTTTACTGATAATTGGAGTTTATGTTTACACCTTTGAAGGAGCTTCATATACCCACTCTTTCTTTGGTAGAGAACTCACAATGCCAATCGCACTTTGGGCTTTAATACCTGCTGGTATTTTGTTTTTAGCGACTATTTTTCACCTTTTTTACTACTCAGTAAAAGGCTTTTTTGCTAAAAGAGTTATAAAAAAAGATTTTGAAACACTAGTTACAGAGATAAAAAACAATATATTAGGTGAAGAAAAACCTCAAGAGTACAAAAGTGAATACTTCACAGAACTTGGTAAAATTTCTAAAAAACTTGTTTATAATCCAGAAAGTAACGATGAAAAAGTTGGAAATAGCACACTTGATGAAATTTTTGAAAAACTTCACAAAGTATATAGCGGTGAATATATTGACTTGAAAAAATTACGTCTAAGAAACGACAATCCTATAACTGTAAAAAATAGAATGAACCTTTTAAAAGGTGACCCTAAAGCTCTTGCTGATGCTTTAAAACAATGCGATGTAAACAGTGATGAGTTTTGTAAAAAAGCTTTTGATGTTTACACAACTACCGCTTCTTATGAAGAGATTAAAAAATACAACTTCACGCTTTCAAACGATATAGTTATAAAACTTTTTAAAAGATTTGCCGATAAAAACGACACTTTCAACATACCAAATGCAGATATTGAATGCTTACTTGAAAAAACAAAACTAAGTGAAGATGAGTATATCTCATGTGCAAAAATGTTAAAAGCAAACTTAGAACCAAATATACTTTTATCTATATTTGAAAACTTACAACAAAAAAATAGTGATGCGACAAACGCCTATCTTTACCTGCTGTTTGAATTGCAAATGATTGATAAAATTCGTGAATTTTTAAGCAATGCAAACGATGATGAATATGAAAAATTTAAAATCTTACTATTTTTAAGAGACCACGGAAAAAGAGTGGATGCAGATTTAATCATTTAATGTCAAAAAATATTTTAGATTTTAGCCAAGGCTTAGTTGCTTTGGCTCCACTTGCTGGATTTACCGACCTTCCCTTTCGTAAAATTGTTAAAAAGTTTGGAGCAGATATAACTTACTCTGAAATGATAAGTGCAAACGCCCTTGCATACAACTCTTCAAAAACTTTTCACATGATAAAAAAAGCTGAAAATGAAACTCCTTACATTGTACAAATCGCAGGTTCAGATATAAAAAACATCATAGAAGCAGTTAATAAGCTAAACGACATAGAAGGTATTGATGGCATTGATATAAACTGTGGTTGCCCTGTTCCAAAAGTAGTTTCACAAAACGCTGGCTCTTCACTTTTAAAAGATTTGCCACTTTTGCAAAACATCATAGAGAGCGTTAAAAAATATTCCAATAAAACTTACACATCTGCAAAAGTAAGACTTGGCTACACTGAAAAAATACCAGAACTTGTTGCAATTGCAGTAGAAAATGCAGGAGCAGATTTTATAGCAGTTCACGGACGAACAAGAAGCGGTGGATACACTGCCGAAGTTGATTACGAAGCAATCAAAAAAGCAAAAGAGGCTGTAAAAATACCAATGTTTGCAAATGGCGATATCACAAGTTTTGAGAAAGCTATAAATGTAAAAAATCTCACAAAATGTGAAGGTTTGATGATAGGACGAGGTGCCATTGGAAATCCTTGGATTTTTTATCAATTGAAAAATAACTTAGAAAATGTAGAAAAATCAAAGATAAAAGAGATAGTATTTGAACATTTTAATGAGATGATAGAGTTTTACTCACCAAAGCAAGGTATTGCTATATTTAGAAAACATCTTCACTCTTACTCCAAGGGCATAGAAAATGCCTCAAACTTTAGACACGCTATAAACAGAGTTGAAGATGAAAAAGAGGTTAGAGATTTGATAGAGGAGTTTTTTAGATAGTTTACATGTAAACTTTTCTTTAATTCTTTTACATGTAAAAAAGATAATATAAACAAAAATTTTAGGAGAAAAAAATGGCAAAAGATAGTAATGGTAACGTTTTAAATGATGGCGACACAGTTATAACAACAAAAGATTTAGATATAAAAGGTATGTCAAAAACTTTAAAACGTGGCGAAAAAATACCAAAAATACGTCTAACAGATGATGAAAATGCAGTAGAGTGTAAAATAGGAAAAAGTACAGTTGTTCTTAAAACTTGTTTTTTGAAAAAGGCTTAAAGCACAAAAAACAAAAATGTAAAAAAGTGACAAATAGAGCCAGCAAGTACGAAAAGGTGCCATATCCCATGATAATGGCGCACTCTTTCGTCGTTTATGAAAAAGTAAATCCCGCCTGTATAAAAAAGCCCACCAAGTACGAGTAAAACAACACCTCCTGTTGCCAAACTAGCCACAAGTGGCTTTATAGCAACAACGACAAGCCAACCCATAAGCACATAGATAACCAAAGAGAGTATGCGTTTTTCGCTTTTTTGAAAGAGTTCTTGCACTATGCCAAACACACAAAGTCCCCAAACAACTCCAAATATACTCCAACCCCAAGCGCCTCGCATGGAAACAAGTGCAAAGGGCGTGTAAGAGCCAGCGATTAAAAGGTAAATACTTATGTGGTCAAACTTTTGTAAAACTTTTTTTGCTTTTGCGTGACGGATGCTATGATAAAGAGTTGAGAATCCATAAAGTATAACGAGAGTTCCACCATAAATAGCAAAACTTACTACTTTAAAAACATCGCCTTTGAGAGCTGAGAAAACAACTAAAACAACAAGTGCAGCAACGCTTAGCATAAAACCAATCAAATGGCTTATGCTATTAAACTTTTCGCCTTTGTACACTTGTTTTTCCTTTTACATGTAAAGCTTATTTTAAATCTCTAAGCCTAATTTTTACTGATTCCTCGTGTGCTGTCAAACCTTCAGTATTTGCTAAAAGTGCGCAACTCTCACCAATCTCTTTTATGCCACTTTCACTCATAGCAATAATAGAAGATTTTTTCATAAAATGTTCAACATTTAGTGGAGAGAAAAATCTAGCAGTTCCACCGGTTGGAAGTGTGTGATTTGGACCAGCTATATAATCACCAATAGGCTCAGGCGTGAAACTTCCCATAAAAATTGCACCTGCGTGTTTTATCTTTGGCAAGAGTTCAAAAGGATTTTTTGTCACAACTTCTAAGTGTTCTGGCGCTATTTTATTCATTAAATCTATAGCTTCATCCATGCATTTTGTAACGATTATAGCTCCTCTTTCATCTATAGAAGTTCTTGCTATTTTCTCACGAGATAGTTTTGGTAAATATTCATAAATCTCTTTTTTTACATTTTCTGCTAAAGTTTTATCGTTTGTTATCAAGATAGAACTTGCCATCTCATCGTGTTCTGCTTGAGAGAGCAAATCTATAGCTAAATATTTTGCGTTTGCACTACTATCTGCTAAAATACCTATCTCGCTTGGGCCTGCAATCATATCTATATTTACTTCACCAAAAACAAGTTTTTTTGCAGTCGCAACGAAGATATTTCCTGGACCTGTTATAACATCAACTTTAGGGATTGTGCTTGTTCCATAAGCTAATGCTCCTATGGCACTTGCACCTCCAACCTTAAAAGCTTTTGTGATTTTGCAAAGATGCATAGCAGCAAGTAAAAGTGAATTTAATTCATTGTTTGGAGCAGGAGTACAAACTACTATCTCTTTCACGCTAGCAACAAGAGCAGGTATTGCATTCATTAAAAGTGAACTTGGATATGCTGCTTTTCCTCCTGGTATGTAAAGCCCAGCTGAATCAACTGCACTTACTTTTTGTCCTAATGTTATGCCATTTTCTTCAAATGTAAGCCAAGACTTTGGTAACTGTTTTTCGTGATAAGTAAAAATGCGCTCGTATGCATCATGCAGTGCTTTTCTCAAATCATCACTTAAATCATCATAAGCTTTTTTCATATCGCTTTGTGGGATTTCTAAATCAATATCTGCCTTAACTTCCCACTTGTCAAATTTTAAAATATGCCTTTTAAGTGCTTCATTTTTTTCTGATTTTATCTCTTCTAAGATGTTTGAGACAATTTTACTTGCCTCTTTTAAATCCATAGCGCCGCGGTTTAGTAGTATTTCAAATTCTGTATTAAAATTTTTATCTTCTGTATTTAATAGTTTCATGACAATAACCTTCTGTTTTTTAAATGTAAGGATTATATCTTTTTTGTTTTAAATGATGTGTAAAAGTTTACATGTAAAAGCCAAAAATACTTTTACATGTAAAGAAGTTTTTTAGTTTCTATCTAAGCAGTTTAAGTCAGAGAATGCAACTTTCAGTCGCTCTCTCATCGCTTCTTCGCCAGCGCGAAGTATCTTTCTTGGATCATAATATTTTTTATTAGGCTTATCTTCACCTTCTGGATTTCCTATTTGAGAGTTTAGATAGCCCTGATATTTTTTGATATATCTGTGCATTCCATCCCAAAAAGCCCACTGTGTATCTGTGTCGATATTCATTTTAATAACACCATAACTTACAGCTTCTCTTATCTCTTCCAAACTTGAGCCAGAGCCTCCGTGAAATACAAAATTAACAGGTTTTGCATCTTTTAAATTGTATTTTTTTTGGATAAATTTTTGAGAGTTATCTAAAATCTTTGGAGTTAAGACAACATTGCCGGGTTTATAAACGCCATGAACATTTCCAAACGAAGCTGCTATAGTAAAGTTTGGTGAAATTTTACTAAGTTTCTCATAAGCGTAAGCAACATCTTCTGGTTGTGTGTAGAGAAGTTTGTTATCAACTCCAGTGTTATCAACGCCATCTTCTTCTCCACCAGTTACACCAATCTCTATTTCAAGTAACATGTCAATCTTTGACATTCTTTTTAAATACTTTTCACAGATTTCTATATTTTCTTTGAGAGACTCTTCTGATAGGTCAAGCATGTGTGAGCTAAAAAGTGGAGTGCTGTGAGATTTAAAATGTTTTTCACCAGCATCTAGAAGTGCATCTATCCATGGAAGTAGTTTTTTTGCTGCATGGTCAGTATGTAAAACAACAGGAACACCATAAGCCGAAGCTAATAGATGAACGTGTTTTGCTCCTGAAATTGTTCCAAGCACAGTTGCTTCTAAGCTTTTTAAACCTTTTCCGGCCATAAATTCGCCGCCACCATTTGAAAACTGAATTATAATAGGAGAGTTTGCCTCTTTTGCAGCTTCAAGCGCTGCATTTATAGAGTCTGTGCCAACAACATTAACAGCAGGAATTGCAAACCCTTGCTCTTTTGCAAGAGCAAAGAGTTTATTTAAATTTTCTCCGCTGATGACTCCCGTACCAACAAGTTCTTTTGCTTTTTGGTTTTTCATCATCAATCCTTGAAATTATTTTTTGATATCTATTTTTGCTTTTTCTCTTAATTTTTTAACTTGGTCTGTAACAGCTGTTTTAAACTCTTCAGCTTTTAGCATACCTTCAATGTTTGCTTTAACATCGTTATACTCTATCTTACTTGGAGCTTGTTTGTCTTCAATTAAGATGATGTGATAACCAAATTGTGTTTGAACTGGTTTAGCACTTACTTCACCTTTTTTAAGTGCAAAAGCTGCGTCAGCAAAAGGTTTTACCATTTGATTTTGTGCAAACCAACCAAGTTCTCCACCATTTTGTCCGCCTGGATCTTTAGAATTTTTTCTTGCTAAATCAGCAAATTTATCAGCTAATTTTTCACCTTTTAACCCTGAAAGTTCTTTGATAAGTTTTGTTGCATCAGCTTCAGTGTCAACTAAGATATGACTTGCTTTTACACGCTCTGGTTGCATAAAGCTATTTGGATTTGCATCATAATATGCTTTTGTTTTTGATTCTGCAACTTTGATTTTGTCAAACTCTTTTTTCATCCATATTTCAAGAGCAACTTCGTTTTTGATGTTATTGATAGCATCAATGTACTCTTTATCTTTTTCAATTCCACTTTTAACAGCATTTGCCATTAGGATTTTTCTATCGATTGCTTGATCTAATACTTGTTGTTTGATATCAGCAGGAAGCGTTGTATATTCTGCACCTGGAGTGTTTCTTAAAAGAAGCGCCACATCCTCATCTGTTACACTTTGTCCATCCACAGTTGCTAAAACTGCCGCATTTAAACTTATCGCTGCAGCAACAGCAAAAGTACCTAAAATTAACTTTCTCATCTTTTTCCTTTTTTTAGATAAAATATCTTTTATCGAATTAATAACACAAAATATGCATTATATAAGAGTTTTTATTAAACAACTATAAGTTTTTTATGACTCTTTTATAACAAGTGAAATTTTAAACAAGAAAAGTAAATGAAGTTATCCACAAATAAAGAAATACAAGAAATAAAGCAAAGATTTTTAGAAAAATATGAAAATGCAAAAACAGAGTTAAAATACAAAAATTTGTATGAACTTTTGGTTTGTGTTATGCTCTCAGCCCAATGCACGGATAAAAGAGTGAACATCATAACTCCAGCTCTTTTCAACGCTTATCCAGATGTAAAGAGTTTATCTTGTGCAAATTTAGAGAGTGTAAAGGTTTTGATTCAAAGTTGTTCTTTTTTCAATAACAAAGCTACAAATCTCATAAAAATGGCAAAAAGTGTTGTTGAAAACTTTGGTGGAGAGATTCCACTAGAGGAAAAAAGTTTAATAAGTCTTGCAGGAGTTGGGCAAAAAACGGCTCATGTTGTTATGATTGAATACGCAAATGCAAACTTGATGGCAGTTGACACACATGTTTTTCGCACCTCTCACCGTTTGGGGCTTTCAAATGCAAAAAACGTAAATGATACAGAGATTGATTTAGTTAAAAAGTTTAAAACAAATCTTGATATTTTACATCAAGCGATGGTTTTATTTGGTAGATATATCTGCACAGCAAAAACTCCAAAGTGCGATGAACTCTGTTTTTTGCAAGAATTTTGTAAAAGTAAAAGAGGATTTAAACCACAATAGTTTTCCTCTTTTACATGTAAACTATTTTGAGAGTGTTTTAATCAACTCTTCAACAACCAAAGATACACGTTCCACCGATTTAACTTCGCAGCACTCTTCAAGCGAATGCGCATTTTTATATTTGGACCAATGGACGCAACATCTATATGTTTTTTCTGTTTTGATTGGATGATTCCGCACTCTAAACCTGCGTGAATTCCCTCAACTTTTACATCTTTAAAATACTTGATTGAAACATCTTTTATGATGTTTGTAAACTCACTTATCACCGGTTTCCAAGGAGTTGCTCTATCTTTTGTGGTAACACTAAAACCAAATCCTTTAAGTAAAGATGTTGTTTCACTTTTTAGTCTCTCAATGCCATCTTCACTCATAGATCTTCCAAAACAATCTATAATCAATTTGTCATTTTGTATCTTCACAGTTCCCATGTTTATGCTATCTTCAGGCATGCCAAGTTCTTTATTGAAAGCTCTAACACCTTGCGCAAAAGAGTTCATAAAACCTAAAATCTGTTTAGTTTCGACTAAAACTTCTCTGTTTTCATCTTTCAACTCTTTTACATGTAAAGCTTTGTTTTTTACTTTAAAATCCTTTGGAGCTAAAATCTTAGCTTTTGCACTTTTTGGTATTGAGTTACTAACCTCTCCTCCACTAAAGTCAATAAATTCACACTCATTGCTGACCAGTTCACGTACTAAAACTTTTATGGCGTTTGGGATATTGTCAGCTATTTGAATACCAGAATGTCCACCAGCAAGCCCGCTGATACTCACTTCAAAAGTTTTCCAATCTTTATTTATAGTTTTTTTACTAAGCGCTAACTCGCCAAATATATTTATCCCACCAGCACAACCGATTATAATTGCACCCTCTTCTTCTGAATCAAGGTTTAAAAGATAAGGTGCGTTTAGTGCAAGTTCAAGATTGTTTGCACCAATGAGCCCCACTTCTTCATCTGACGTAAATAAGCACTCAACATTGTCAAACTTTTCCATCATAGAAAACATGATAGCGATACCCATGCCATTATCAGCTCCAAGAGTTGAGTTTTTTGCTTTTAGCCAGCCATCTTCAATGTATGTATCAACTTCGGGTGCATCACCTAAACAAACCATATCATAGTGAGATTGCAAGCATAAAACGGGCTTGTTTTTTGTACATAAAATATTTTTTGTTTTATCTGTTTTTACTTCAAATCCTAAGTTTTTTGCAAAGGCAACTATATACTCAAACATAGGCGTTGCATTAAAGCTACATCTTGGAGTTTTTGAGAAATTTTTAAAATGTTCTAGTGGCGTTTTCATCTTTTATCCTTGTTTTTTGTATTTGGTGGCTATTTTAGTACAGAGTTTATTAATAGCAGTTTTACATGTAAAAAAAGTAACTTATGTTATATTTTCACAATTTTTTCAATTAGGGTTTTTAATGTCACAAAAGAGTGAAACAAACAAAGAGTTGGTTGTAAAATACAAAAATATAGAGCCTCTTTTTAATAAAATAAAAGATTTGCCAAGCAAAAATGCAAGCTTTAAGAATGGAGATATTTTCGATATAACAGTAGAGAGTTTAAGCCAAAAAGAAGAAAAGTATATAAAAGAAACTGCCTTGTTGCTTCGTTCTTGGAGAAAAGGTCCTTTTAAAATTAATGAACTTTTTATCGACACTGAGTGGAGAAGTTTTGTAAAATACAACCTTTTAAAACCGCATTTTGATTTAAAAGATAAAAGCGTTGCAGATATCGGTTGTAACAATGGCTACTATATGTTTAGGATGCTTGAAGAATCACCAAAAAAACTAGTTGGGTTTGATCCAACTGCACTGTTTTGGATGCAATTTCTCTTTATAAACAACTTCATAAAATCTGACATCATATATGAACTTTTAGGCGTTGAGGATTTGCCAAGTTATAAAGAGAGATTTGATGTTATATTTTGCCTTGGAGTTTTATACCACAGAAGCGATCCTGTAGGCTGTCTTAAATCTCTAAAACAAGGTTTAAATGAAAATGGCGAACTTTTTTTAGATACTTTTATGATTGATGGCGAAGATGACATAGCACTTTGCCCAAAAAAAACATACTCCAAAATCTCAAATATTTACTTTATACCAACACTAAATGATTTGAAAAATTGGTGTTTTAAAGCAGGCTTCAAAGAAGTTGCTTTGCTTGATATAAAACCAACCGATGAGTTTGAGCAGAGAAAAACTCCTTGGATTTTAGGGGAAAGTCTAGAAGATTTTCTAGATAAAAACGATAGCACAAAAACAGTAGAGGGTTACCCTGCACCAAAGAGAGTTTATATAAAAGCTACTGTTTAAGTTTCTGTATTTAGTATCAGCTTTAAGAATTCTTCATAAATCTCTTTTTTTACATGTAAAGTTTAAAATTGGTTTTTTTGTAAGAATGAGGCAAACGAGCAAATCACGCAAAGAGCTTACATGTAAAGTGATTTTTTGTAAAATAGAATTTCTGTTATTTGGATTTGCTTTTATACATGTAAATTCAAAATAAAAATTGATTGATTTTTTGTGATAACAAGGCGTTGAGGAAAATTACGATAGGAGCATACATAAAAAGTATGTGATTTCTTTTAAAAGTTTTTACATGTAAAGATTAAAATTGGTTTATTTTTTGCAAGAATGAGGCGAACAAGCAAATCACGCAAAGAACTTACATGTAAAGTGATTTTTTGCATATAAGTTCAATATTAAAATTGATTGATTTTTTGTGATAACGAGGCGTTGAGGAAAATTAAGATAGGAGCATATAGTGAAATATGTGACTGAATAATTTTTCTACAACAACGAAGTTAGCACGAAAAAGCAACGATTTTTACCGAAAAGAAACTATTTTAAATGTAGTTTAGCCATTTAGGTAGGTTTTTCTGTTCCGCTTTAAGTGTAGTACTCTCTCCATGTCCTGGGTAAACGATTAAATCATCTTTAAAGTTTAAAACTTTTAGGATACTTCTTTTCATATCTCTTGTGTTTGAGTATGGAAAATCGCTTCTGCCTATTGAGTCCTTAAACAAAAAGTCGCCACTAAAGAGTACGTTTTCTATCTGAATAGAAGAGCATCCTGGAGTATGCCCTGCAAAGTGCCAAAACTTTATCTTCTCACCTGCAATCTCTAACTCTTCATCTGGAAGATACTCAACATCTGGCTTGCTTGGAGTAAGTCCACGATTTGATATATCTTCAGTTATCATAAAAACATCATCTCTTGGTACATACAGTGGGATTTTTAGTTTTTGTTTAAGTTCGGCATTTGACCAAGTGTGATCAAAGTGTCCGTGAGTATTTAAAATAGCTTTTGGTTTTTTTACATTTTCTAAGACCCAAGAAGTTGCTCCAACTCCCGGATCGATGATAATCTCTCCACCTTTTAAAACAACGATGTAGCAGTTTGTCTGAAAGGCTCCCATCGGTTTACATAATATCTTCACTATCTCTCCAATGAATTTTTCAAAATCATATCAAACATTTTTAAAAAAATTCTCTATTTTGGTAAATAAATCATTACTTTTAAAAGAAATACTTAATAAAATTTTAGTATAATCTTAAATTCAAAAATTAAATTTAGATGTAAAATATAAGAAATTAGGAGAAATCGTGAAAGATATACCTTTTTACAAACCTTCCATAGATAAGGTTGAAAGCAAATACATAAACGAGGTTTTAGAGCTTGGTATAACATCAAAGGTAGATGCCCTTGAAGATAATATGCAAAAATATATAGGCGTAAAACACGCCGTTTCAACATACAACGGAACTGCTGCTATGCATCTTGCTATGTGTGCACTTGATCTTAAGCGTGGCGATAAATTTATATGTTCTGTAAACTCTTTTCCTGCTGTCGCTGAAGTTGTAAGACATTTTGATGCTGAACCTATTTTTGTAGATATTGATGCTGAGGATTTTAACATCGATTTGAACAAACTTGAAGAGACACTAAACAAACATTCATACAAAAAATTAAAAGGTCTTTTTGTATCTCACGCCGCTGGCCAACCTTCAGATTTAGATGTCATCTACGATATGGCACAAAAACGTGATATCAAAGTTGTAGATGATGCAACAAATGCTCTTGGCGCTACATATAAGGGTAAAAAGATTGGTAGTTTAAAAAGCGATATATCTTGTTTTAGGTTTTCACCACAGATGAGACACTCAATAGCTGGTGGTGGCGTTATGGCTACAAACAATGAAGAGTTAAATGAGAGAGCAAGACTTCTTAGAAACCATGCTATAGTAAATGATGGTTGGGATAAATACGGCAACCTTGGCTATATTTATGATGTAGTTGATATCGGAGTAAAATACGATATGAACGAGTTAAACGCTGCTTTTGCTATAGGACAGCTTGAAAAAAATGATAAATTTATAAAAAGACATCAAGAGATAGCTGAAATTTATAACAAAGAGTTGGCAAATACTCCTCATATCTCGATTCCAGTTAAAAAAAGAGAGCATGTTTACACTCAATATATCATCAAAATCGATAAAAATAGAGATGGTTTTGCAAGAGAATTAAAAGAAAAAGGAATCTTCACAGGGCTTCACTTTGTGCCACTTCATCTTTTAACTTACTACAAAGCAAAGTACAATTTAAGAGTAAATGACTTCCCAAATGCTCTAAAAAATTATCAACAAATTCTATCTTTGCCGATATATGCTGCACTTAGCAATGATGAAGTTATGTATATTTGTGAGCAAGTAAAGAGTATCGCTAAAAATCGTGTCTAATAAAAATTTCACTTCATGGGCGGAAGAGTATTTTTACCGCCCAAATCTTTTTCAAAAGTTTTTATCTTATCTTCTCTCTCCACTCTCCATCATCTACTGTTTAGTTGGAAAAATCAGAAGAGTTGTAGCAAAAAAAGAAGATTTTGGACTGCCCGTTATAAGTGTTGGAAACTTAAACGTTGGAGGCAGTGGAAAAACCCCTTTTTGTATTGAAATATCAAAAGAGTTTGAAAAAGTTGCCATAATTTTAAGAGGTTACAAAAGAGAGTCAAAAGGTTTGATTGTTGTTAAAGATTGGCAAAATATTCTTTGTGATGTAAGAACAAGCGGTGATGAAGCCATGCTTTATGCAACTAGTACAAATGCTCTTGTTATAGTAAGTGTTGATAGAATCGAAGCTATACAAAAAGCAAAAGAGATGGGTGTTAAAGTTGTCATTTTAGATGATGGTTTTGGCAAAGTAAATATAAAAAAGTTTGATATTTTAATCTATCCAAATCCAGCTCCAGCAAACAACTTTTGTCTTCCAAGTGGGGCTTACAGAGAGTCTGTGTCAAATTACAAAAATGCCGATTTAGCGCTTCATGAAGATGTAGACTTCAAACGTAAAACAAAGATAAGCAATGAAACAAAGGGTATGATACTTGTAACTGCTATAGCAAATCCTGCTCGTCTTGATAAGTACTTGCCAAAGAGTATAAAAGAGAGATTTTACTTTCCTGATCATTACATGTATAAAAAAGATGAGCTTGAAAAACTGCTTGAAAAAACGGGAGCAACTTCCATACTTACAACAAGAAAAGATTTTGTAAAAATAAAAGATTTTGGTTTAAATATAAGCATTTTAGAGTTAGAGTTTGAAATATCTTTACATGTAAAAGAAAGGATAAAAAATTATATTAATTCATATAAAAATAAATAGGGTTAAATCTTTGTTTTATTGTAAAAAAGATATTATTTCACTTCAAAATTTAAGACAATTTTAGAGGATTTTTTATGGGAAGAGCGTTTGAATATAGACGAGCTGCTAAAGAAAAAAGATGGGACAAAATGTCCAAGGTGTTTCCAAAACTTGCAAAAGCTATAACAGTTGCAGCAAAGCAAGGTGTGCCTGATCCTGAAATGAACTCAAAACTTCGCACTGCGATACTAAATGCAAAAGCTGAAAATATGCCAAAAGACAACATTGAAGCTGCAATTAAAAGAGCAAGTGGAAAAGATGGGCTTGACATAAAAGAGATTCACTACGAAGGAAAAGCCGCTCATGGTGCTTTGATATTTGTTGAGTGTGCAACAGACAATCCAACAAGAACGGTAGCAAATGTTAAAGCAACTTTTAGTAAGTGCGGCGGACAGGTTGTTCAAAATGGTTCCTTGGAGTTTATGTTTTCAAGAAAAGCAGTTTATGAGTTTAAAAGCACTATAGACAAAGAAGAGTTGGAGTTATCACTCATTGATGGTGGTCTTGAAGAACTTGAAGAGGTTGATGGAACATACTACGCTTACGCTGCTTATACTGACTTTGGTTCACTTGGTGAAATTTTAGATAGCCTTAATATCGAACCAACGAAGGCAACTTTAGAGTACATAGCAAGCAATCCTGTAGAGTTTAGTGATGAACAGTTGATTGATATAGAAAAATTGATAGATAGACTTGAAGATGATGATGATGTTCAAGCTGTTTATACAAATATAGCTTAGATAAAAAATATTTAAAAAAACGAAGGAAGTATCCAAAAATGGCTTTAAGAGACAATGTAACAAAAAAGATTCTTATGTTTTACCCTATCGTAGCGCTAGTTGTCGCTATAATAGCATACTTTTCACCACACATCTTTCTTGCTCTTGA
The DNA here is from genome assembly GCA_047974135.1 of Campylobacteraceae bacterium. Classification (GTDB taxonomy): domain Bacteria; phylum Campylobacterota; class Campylobacteria; order Campylobacterales; family Campylobacteraceae; genus JAIRQK01. The sequence continues at coordinate 34,756 of JBKECC010000094.1, forward strand.
AGGCAATACAACTTCGTTTTTAACGTCGATTATGTTTTTTGCAGGATTGTATCTAACTACTGAAAACATAGACAAGATTAAATCTTCAAAAAATCTCTTAATAATGGCTGCTGGACTTCAAGCAGTGCTTATGATTATTTTTACTGTCATTGTGTTTAAATTTACCGATGAGGCTAAATTTAGCCATTTTGAAATGCTACTCTCCTTTGCTGCTATAAGTGGAATGTGTGCATATGCTGCTATATTTCTTGGTGAAGGTGATGTATCGTTTTTCTGTACATTGACTGCTGTTTCTATGGTATTTTCTGTTGTTCTTGCCTTTGTTTTATATCTGCTTTTTGCAGGTGGAAACATAGATACAAACGCTTTCTTTAAAGTTTTATCGTCAAAAGCGATCTTTCCACTTGTTGTAGGTGCACTGCTTGGTCATTTTTTAAATAAAGAGGTTAAAAGATTTCAAGACTTCTTTAGTATTTTATCTTTTGGATTGACAATCGTTCTACTTGCAACTATCATAGCAATACAACAGTAGTTCCAAGGAAAACGCTTGACTAAAAAAATCTTATCACTGTTTCCGCTTTGGGCAATTCTCTTGGCAGTTATAGCATTTTATTTGCCTAGTTTTTTTGTTGGTTACAAAACTTCCATAACTCCACTTTTAACACTGATAATGTTTTTGATGGGAACTTCACTTAGTATCAGCGATTTTACAAGAGTAGTAAAGCGCCCTCTTTTGATAGTTCTTGGCATGGGTATGCAGTTTATATTTATGCCACTTTTTGCTTTTTTAATTTCAAAATTTTTAAACCTTTCAACCGATTTGATGGTTGGAATGCTTCTAGTTGGCGCGGTTAGTGGTGGAACTGCATCAAATGTTATGACATTTTTAGCAAAAGGAGATGTTGCACTTTCTATCACATTAACGGCTTGTTCAACCTTGATGTCAGTTTTTTTAACGCCACTTCTTGTTTGGTTTTATGTAGGTGCCGAAGTTCCTGTTGATGTAAATGCTATGCTTCTTGGCATACTGCAAATCGTTGTGATACCAGTTGTTGTTGGACTTATCTGCGCACATTTTCTTAAAAAAGAGATTGAGAGATTTGGCGACTTTTTTGCGCTTTTTTCTATGCTTGCTATAATCTTTATAATTGCCATAGTAGTTGCACTAAACAAAGCAAATATAGCTTCTGTTGGAATCATAGTTTTTATTGGGGTTATCTTGCACAACTCTTTAGGTTTAGTTTCTGGTTTTTGCATATCAAAACTTTTAGGATATGATCACAAAACTTGCAAAACTATGTCTATTGAGATTGGCATGCAAAACTCTGGACTTGCAGTTGCACTTGCTACAAATTACTTTAAAGATTTGGCTCTTGCTGCACTTCCTGGAGCTATATTTAGCGTTTGGCATAACATTTCAGGCTCTATACTTGCTGGATATTGGGGCAAAAGAGCAGACGTTCAAGATAAAAAGTAAAAATTTTGTGGATTAACTCCACGAATTTTTTATTTTGTTACTTAAATACTTAGCAAACTCATCACTGTCATTTTGGGCTTTGCAAACATCATAACTAAATCCTAATTTGCTTGCTACATGTTTATACTCTAAAGCTAATTCAAAATCCGTTTCAGAATTGTCTATAACAAAAGAGACAGGATAAACTAAAATGCTTGAATTTTTAGGCAAACTTCTAATCGTTTCATCAATAGCCGGAGTGAGCCATTTAACTGGCCCTATTTTTGATTGATAAGCTATGTGAATATCTACAAACTCTAGATTTTCCTTTTTTAGCATCTCCTTTAAAAGCTTTACATGTAAATGTATATGCCCTTCATAAAGGTCTTTTTTTGCAATGGAGAGAGGCAAACCGTGAGCTGAGAAGATTAAATGTGAGTTTGGCTTATAGTGATTTTTTATAGAGTTGATAATAGTTTGGTTAAACTCTTCATCTTCAAAAAAATGGTCTATTTTTATGATTTTTGCTTTTGAGTTTTTTGCGAAGTTATCCACATCATCATACGAAGATAAAGTTGTTGTTATGGAGTGGTGAGGATACAAAGCTATAAACATGATTTCTTGATAGTTTTTGTTTTGCAAAACTTGGCTAACTCTTGGTTTTGTGTATCTCATGGCGTAATATATATCGACTTCATCGCCAATCAAAGCTTGAATTTTTTTTGTTAGAGACTCTGTGTGAGTGTAAATTTTACTTCCACCAATTTTTTCGTAATTTTCCCAAGCTTTATTTGTGCGAATAAGCCTCATAAGAGGTGCTAGAAAATATCTAATGGGTGAGTTTATGATTCTTTTGTCAAAAAACATATTGAACAAAAACTCTTTTAACTCATCTTTGTTTCTTGCTCCACCCATATTTAAAAGTACTACCGCTTTTCTCAAAAAAATCTCCAAAAATTTAATTTTACAATTGTATAATAAAAGCTTGTTATAATACAAAAAATCATTAAATAAAGGAAAAAAATGGCATTAAAAACTTATGACTATACAGCTGCTGAGTTAAACGCATTTCAATACGCAATCATCAAAACAAACAAAGGTGAAATGGTTGTAAAACTCTATCCAGAAGAGACACCTATAACAGTTGCAAACTTTGCACATTTGGCAAAAAGCGGTTTTTACAACGGTTTATCATTTCACAGAGTTATACCAAACTTCGTTATCCAAGGTGGTTGTCCAAATGGTACAGGAACTGGAGGACCAGGCTGGAAGATAGCTTGTGAGTGCGATAAAAATACACACAAACACCAAAGAGGAACTTTGTCTATGGCTCACGCTGGACGCGACACTGGCGGAAGTCAGTTTTTCGTTTGTCACTCTGCTCAACCACATCTTGACAAAAGACACACTGTTTTTGGCGATATAGTTGCAAACTCAGCTGAGAGCTTCAAAGTGCTTGATAGCATTCGTCAAGGCGATATTATAGAAACTATCGAAATAAAAGACAAATTGTAATCTTTTTTACATGTAAGAGTTTTTCTTACATGTAAATATTTGCTCTCTAAAATTTTAATGATTACACACCTTGCTACTATCTAAGGCAAATTCGTTATTTTGTTTTAAAATAAATTTATTTTTTGACTGTAAAAATAGTACCAACTCTCTTGCAGACATATTTTCACTTGAACATGTATGAAAAGTTGCATTAACCCCAAAATTTTTCTCTATCTCTTCAAGCAATGACTCTAAAGTATAATGATTGTCTTTCATAATGTTTAAAACTTCATGTCCGTGAATTGAATCCATGCATTTCCTTTGATATTTTTTTTTGTATCTTACGAGCTTTTAGATGGGATATCATTGATATAAATCAACGTACATTTTTCAATCAAAAACTACTCAAACTTCCGACCGCTTTGCCTATAATCTCAACGCTGTTTGCTTCAACTATTTCTGGAAAATACGAAGGATTATCAGATATAAGCTCAACTGTTCCATTACTTTTTAATTTCAATCTTTTTATAAAAATACCAGCCGGAGTTGAAACTACAAATATACCACCTTTTGCAAAGTTTTGCTCGCGTTTATCTATAAAAACAATCGAGCCATTATTTAAAGTTGGCTCCATGGAATCACCTATAACATTTATAGCATCGATATACTCTAACGCTTTTACTCCGCCTAAATGTTTTGCTATTTGCTCATCTATATTTATATATTCACTCGTCTCATCATAGTTAAAAGCTCCACCACCAGCAGAAGCGTATATATCGTGAAAATAACGAATTTTGGCAAATCTCTCAGTTGATTCATCCAAGCTTTCAATCACTTGATTGTACAAAAGCCAATTTATAGAGATTTTTCTTTTTGCACAAAAGTTTAAAACCTCTTCAAGTGGGAGTTTGTTTCTATTTTTTAAAGTGGCAAAGGTTGCTTGATTTATATTTAAAGCGTTTGCAACATCTTTATCTAGCACCTTTCTATTTCCGATTTCAGATGAAAGGATATCTTTTATACGATATAAAACTTCTTGTAAATCTGGCATATTTTCTCCTAAATCTTTCAATTTGAAATATTTTTTAGCATTCTATCATAAAAATATTACAATTTGTCAAATTTTATATAGAAGGATTGAAAATGTTAGTAAAGATGTTAATAAGAAAAGTGGATATGTTACTTAGTTTTATAGAGAGTAAAATAACAAAGGTTTCAAACGCAATATTTAAATATCTTTACATGGAAAGATATTTAAACCTTTTTTTTGGTTGCGTAGCTAAAGTAGTACCAAATACTACCAAGCAGGGTTAACATAACTATAGGCATTATCCAGTAGTTTTCGCTTATATAGTTTACTGCTCGCATCATAAAGTCGCCAGCAAAGTAACTACCATATCCAAGTGTTACTGCCCAGATGAGAGCTCCTAAAAAGTTTAAAATGGTAAATTTTACAAATGAGTAACTTGTAAGTCCAATAGCTATAGGAACCAATGTTTTAAGTCCATAAATGTATTTTTTTATGATGATTATCTTATCTCCATACTTTTTCATCAAAATATGACTAAGGGCTAATTTTCTACGATGTTTTCTTATATATGGATAAACCATTTGACGATTATATTTACTTAAATAGTAAAGCATAGTGTCGCCTAAAAAATTTGCAATTAGTGCTATGGCTATTGATACATGTATATTAAAATGTCCACTAAATGACAAAATTCCTGCTGCGATTATAGCAACCATTCCTCCACCTATTGAGTAGAAAAAAAGTAGTATATAACCACCCTTGATTAATGTATCTTCCAAAATAATCCTTTTAATATCTATTTATAACATCTAAAAATCTAGTCACTGCGTAAGGCTGCGTGGCAGGTCTTTTACCACTTAAAATCTCTTTTGCATCAAATCCATAAGTTATCTTTGTATTATCATCATCCAAACTTATAGATAATCCACCAAGTGCCACTCCAGCAAAAAGTCCTTTTCCGTGCGCGTAAGTATAAACATCAGCGGTAAATATATTGTCTTTACTAACCCCTATAGGACCAGCAGCAACTGTTGCATCGCCTCCAAGTTTTAAACCACCGTTTATCACTTTATTTACACTTTCACTTGTTAAAAAGACTATGAGTTTATTGCTTTTTTCAATTCCTGCTTGAAGTCCAATGTTTCCACTTCCAATACTTACAAACACGGGATAACTCCAAACTCCATCTTGTTTTACACTCATAACACCATTTCCGCCAGCTCCTGAAATGATAAATCCAACTCTAAATGAGTTTGGTATGATGGCTATGGCTTTTGCATTTCTTAGTACATCTTCTGGGATACTGTTTGTGCTTTGTCTCATCATAATACTAAAAACATTTGCAGCATTTAATACTGCTTCTTCATTTGCGTGTGCCACATTTAAAAATAAAAAAGAAGCCAACAATAGCTTTAAAATCCTAGTTTTCATATACATTCTCCCTTTTTAGCAACTCTTCATAAGAGTTAATTTTGGTGATTTTACCATTTTCAAATAAAAATATAGTATCAACATTTTTTATCGTACTTAGTCTGTGTGCGATGATTATCGTTGTTTTATCTTTTAAAAAATCATCAAGTGCATTAAAAAGCTTTGTCTCAGTGTTATTGTCAAGTGCCGAAGTTGATTCATCCAAAATCACGATATTTGGATTTTGCAAAATCATTCTTGCAATTGTGAGTCTTTGTCTTTGTCCACCGCTTAGCTTCATGCCGTGGTTTCCAACTCTAGTGTTTAGTTTATCTGGCAAGCTTACTATCAAATCGTACAACTGAGCGATTTTAAGTGCTTCGTAAATCTTCTCTTCACCTACATCTTTTCCAAGAGTTAAATTATGCTTTATCGTATCATTAAAAAGATGAGGATTTTGCAAAACTAAAAATACATTTTCCCTAACTACATCAAGCCCAATCTCTTCAACTCTTACTTCATCAAATAAAAGTTCGCCATTACTTAGTGGGTAAAACCCAACGATGATTTGAGCTAATGTCGTTTTTCCTCCGCCACTTGCTCCAACAAAGGCAACTTTTTCACCTTTTTTGATTTTTAGATTTATCTCTTTTAATATCTCTTTTTTACCATCATAAGAAAAAGATGCGTTTTTAAGCTCGATAGAGTTTGTGTTTGAATTTACAAAAGGATTCTTTACATGTAAATACTCTGGCTCTTTTTTTAGTGCAAAAATCTCATTAATTCTACTTAGTGCAACCTTTGCACTATGATACGCATATTGCATATTTACAATCTGTTCCATTGGCCTTGCAACCATCCAAAGATAACTAAAAATTGCAAGCATTTGTCCTATACTCATCTGCGCAAAATAAGCGACCACAAAGATAGAAAAAGCCCTTAAAATATCCGAACTTGTAAACATTAAAAGCATAGAAAAACTCCATGCTCCAAACTTTTTATAGTTAAAGGTTATAGAAGCATCTCTAAGAGATTTTGCATTTTGTATGAGTCTGTTTATAAAGTTTTTCTCTTGATTGCTTGCCCTTATCTGCACAAAAAGGTTAAGTGTTTCTGCGATACTCTCTTGAAAAAGCTCATATGCCTTGTTCTCTTCTTTTTTATATTTTGCTACTTTTTTTGATAACTTTGAAGTAAAAATGATAACAAAAGGGTTAAAGATAAATACCAAAATTGCCATTTGCCAACTAATATTAAAAAGTATAATTGCCACAAAGATTACTTGCAATATAGCAATTATAAAATTACTCACGGTTTTTGATATAAAATCATCTATGGTTTGTATATCGGTTATCATCAAAGAAGCTGCTCTGCCTTGCCCAAAAAACTCATACTCACTGATACTTACTTTTTCTAAATGTCTTAGTACCTCTTCTCTGATTTTCAAAGTCATTTTTTTTGAAATTATCATAAAGATTTTCACTTGAGTGTATTCAAAAAAGAAAAACACCAATCTTAAAACGAGAGTTAAACTAAGTGCAAAAAATATGTATCCATACATATTGTCCCAACCAAAGATTAAGTCTGTATATTTTGCTATAAATCCTGGTTTATTTAAAAGAACTTCATCAACAAGCATAGGTATTATAAGAGGAATAGGAGTACTTGCCAATGTTGCAATTACCGCGAAGATATTTGCAAAAAATAACTCTTTTTTGTATTTTAGTAGTGAATCGTAGATATTTTTAAATGTGTACATAAATTCTTTACATGTAAAGATTTGAGGGTTTTAAAACCCTCAAATTAACGAGCATAATCAATAGCTCTAAGCTCTCTTATAACGTTTACTTTGATTTCACCTGGATATTGTACTTTTTCTTCAATCTCTTTTGAAATCTCTTTTGCTAAAAGTACCGCTTCATCGTCATTTACAAGTTTTGCATTTGCTATAACTCTTATCTCGCGTCCAGCATTTATCGCGTAAGCTTGTTTTATACCTTGTTTGCTTGTTGCTATCTCTTCTATATCTTGTACACGTTTTAAGAAGCTCTCTAAAACCTCTCTTCTTGCACCAGGACGTGCAGCAGACAAAGCATCAGCTGTACAAACTGCTGCTGATTCTATAGAAGTTGCCTCTTCGTGTCCGTGGTGTGCAAATATAGCATTTATAACAACTGGGTGTTCTTTGTATCTTTTACAAACATCAGCACCAAGGTCAACGTGGCTTCCAGCAAACTCTTGAGTTAAAGCTTTGCCTATATCGTGAAGTAGCCCTGCTCTTCTTGCAAGCATTTCATCGCCTCCAAGTTCTGCTGCTATAATGCCAGCAAGATTTGCAACTTCAAGCGAATGTCCTAAAGCATTTTGTCCATAACTTGCACGAAATTTTAACTTTCCTATGAGTTTTATAATCTCTGGATGGATTTTTGTAAGTCCTAAGTCCATAACTATGTTTTCGCCCTCTTCAATTAAGCTTTGTTCAAACTCTTCTTTTACTTTTTCGTGTATATCTTCGATGCGTGCTGGCTGTATTCTTCCATCTTCAACCAAAAGTTCTATTACTTTTGTTGCAACCGCTCTTCTATAAAGGTTAAAACTGCTTAAGATAATGGCATTTGGAGTGTCATCGATGATTATATCAACCCCTAAAAGCATTTCAAGAGTTTTAATGTTTCTTCCCTCTTTTCCTATAATACGCCCTTTTAAGTCGTCATCTTTGATATTTACTACGTTTATAAGTCTCTCAGCAGCAAATTCACCTGCAAATCTTGTAGTAGCTTGCGCTATGATGTAGTTTGCACGACGTTTAGCATCTTGTTTTGCTTCTTCTTCGTATTTTCTAACTATGTGAGCTATATCTGCGCGAGAAGTCTCTTCAACTTTTTTTAAAATTATCTCTTTTGCTTCGCTTTCAGTAAGTCCTGCAGAGTGTTCAAGTACTTTTATAGCATCAGCAAGTTTTGCTTCATAATCGCTTTTAAGCCCTATAACTTCATTGTTTAACTGTTTTGTTTCAAGATAAAACTTTTCGTATTCGTTTTTTTCCCTATCAAATCTTTTTAAATCCTCTTTTAAGGAAATTTCTCTTTTTTCAACATCTGTTGATTTTAAAGTAAACTCTTTTTTTAGTTTCAAAGACTCCTCTTCAAAACTTCTTTTTGCGCTTAGTTCAGCCTCTGCAACTTTGATATTTGCATTTTTGAGCACCAACTCTGCTTCATGTTCAATCGCTTTTGCTCTTGCCTTTGCTTGTGTTGTATATATTTCGTGATTTGCTGAATCTAATTTTTTTGCAACTAAAAACCCTGAAATCCCTGTAAGTACGGCAGCTGTTGTGCCTATTGCTATCTCTAGAACCATATAATCCTCTTTGAATAATCTCGTTTGGGGTTATATAAAAATCACCCTGTATATCAAATGGTTCGCATAATTTTTGAGAGGTAAAACACTTTGTTAATTGAACAAATACTATCAACGGCTTCGGACTTAATGAGTCAAAAAATCTATCATACATTCCTCTGCCAAAACCAACTCTTTTCATCATCCCGTCAACCCCAATGACAGGTACCACTGCAACATCTATTTTTGGAAGTCTCTGAAACGAATTTTCAGGCTCCATTATATTAAATTGTTTTTTCGATACAGGTAGCCTATATTTTACCAATTTAAAACTTGTACCTTCCATAAATGGAACAAAGATATTGATATCTTTTCTTAACTTTTTTACAAGAGGCAAAATATCTACTTCAAGCAAAAGTGGAAAATACAAAAGCACATTTTTTGGCTTAAACTTCAAAAAAAGTTTGCTTAATTTTTCTACGACCATTTTTGAATTTTTTAATCTTTTTGTTTTTGCAATTTTTTGAAGTTTTGCTCTTGAAATATTTCTAAATTCATCTTTTGAAGTGTAGATATTTTTTTCGCTTTTATCTCTTTTAAGCCTCATTATCTTATAATCTCCATTTACTTTTACATGTAAGAATTTTAAGATAAAAAATTAAAATATAAACTAAAAGGTTTCGATTTGAAAAAATATAGTATTTTAGTTTTAGCTACTTTTTTGATACTTTTCTCCGGATGCGATAAAGATACAAAAGATAACGTAAAACAAATTCAAGATTCAAGACTAAAAATTGGTCAAAATCTAACTTTTAAGACAACAACAAGCGACAATATAACTCTTACAAAAACAAGTGATGGTTTTAAGTATGAAAACAGTGACAATAAAACAACTATGCTTTTTGTTTTTACTACTTGGTGTGCTCCTTGTAAAGCGCAAATTCCCTACTTAAATAATCTTCAAAATAGATACAATGATAATTTAAAAATCATTGGAGTATTGGTTGAAGGTGATAAGCCATTTAATGAAGTTGAAAACTATGTAAATTCAAACAGTGTTGAGTTTAGTGTGACTTATGATGCAAACAATATGAAATTTTTAAATGAACTGGGAGAAGTTAAGAGTTTGCCTTATATGGTGATTTATGACAAAGATGGTAATTACAAAACTCACTATACCGGCGCTGTACTTGAAGAGATGATTGAAGCTGACTTAAAGAGAGTGTTTTAATATGTTTGGCTCAATAAAAAAAGGTTTAAGTAAAACTCTAGAAGCACTAAAAGGCATAGTTCCTGAAAAAAAAGAGAAAATTTCAAAAGAGATTTTAGAAGAAGTTTTACTTGAGAGCGATATAAATTATGAGTTAGTTGAAGAGATTATCTACTACCTTCCTCCTCAAGATACAGTAAGTAGAGCCGATGTCAAAAGAGTTTTAAGTGCATATTTTATGTATGATAACTTAAAAACAAAGCAAATAAACAATGTAAAGCCTTTTGTTGAACTTGTTGTTGGTGTAAATGGCGCAGGAAAAACCACAACCATAGCAAAATTGGCAAATATCAAAAAAAATGAGGGTAAAAAGGTTATCCTTGGAGCTGCTGATACATTTCGTGCTGCAGCTATTGAACAACTTAAACGCTGGGCGGAAAAAGTTGATGTGCCTATCATCTTTACAGCCCAAGGACACGATCCTTCTGCCGTTGCTTACGATACTATAATATCAGCAAAATCGAAAAATTTTGATAATGTTATCATAGATACTGCAGGACGTTTACATAACCAAACAAATTTAGCAAATGAACTTAAAAAAATTGTACGAATTTGCGATAAAGCGTATGAGGGAGCGCCTCATAGAAAGATACTAATACTTGATGGAACACAAGGCAATTCTGCTATATCTCAAGCAGTTGCTTTTAATGAAATCATAGGCATTGATGCTCTTATCATCACAAAACTAGATGGAACCGCAAAAGGTGGCTCTTTGTTTGGTATAGCAAAAACGCTAGAGCTTCCAATACTTTATGTTGGAGTTGGTGAAGGAATGGATGATTTGATACCTTTTGAGCCAGAGGCTTATATCGATAGCATCCTTGATGTGATGTTTACATCTTCGAGCAAATAATGGCAAAGAAAAAGCAACAACTTTTTGAGTGTCAAGCTTGCGGTTTTCAAAATGCAAAATGGCTTGGAAAATGTCCAAATTGCGGAGCTTGGGATGAGTTTTTAGAACTATCACAAGATCAGATAACCGTTTTAAAAGAGGTTGCAAAAGGAAGCGCAGGTACTAAATCTTCCATAAATCTAGCAAGACCAGTAACCCAAATAGAAGATGAGAAAGTTGAAAGGTTTAGCTCCCAAAACAGTGAACTTGATTTGGTTCTTGGTGGTGGCATAGTTGAAGGAAGCTTAACTCTGATAGGTGGAAGTCCGGGAGTTGGAAAATCAACTCTTCTTTTAAAAATAGCTGGAAATTTAGCAAACAGTGGCAAGAAAGTTTTATATGTAAGTGGCGAAGAGAGTGCTGGACAGATAAAATTTCGCTCGGAGAGACTAAAAAGTTCCCATGACAATCTTTACTTACTCTGTGAGATAAATATAGACTCTATTTTAAGTGAACTGAATAAACACGACTTTAAAGCTGTTGTTATAGACTCCATACAAACACTTTATAGTGAAAAAATAGGCTCTGCTCCTGGAAGTGTTTCGCAGGTTAGAGAGCTCACTTTTGAACTTATGCGTTTTGCAAAAGAGAGAAATGTAGCTATTTTTATCATCGGACACATAACAAAAGAGGGAGCCATAGCAGGACCTCGCATACTAGAACACATGGTTGATACGGTTCTTTATTTTGAAGGAGATGCAAGTAGGGAGCTTAGAATTCTAAGAGGTTTTAAAAACCGCTTTGGTTCAACTAGCGAAGTTGGCATATTTGAAATGACAAAAAACGGTTTAGAGAGTGCTGCAAATATATCTGGAAAGTTTTTTACTCGTGGAGAGGCACAAGCAGGTTCAGCCATAACTGTTGTCATGGAAGGCTCAAGGCCTCTTGTTTTAGAAGTTCAAGCTCTTGTGAGTGAAAGCGGATACCCAAATCCTAAGCGTGCAGCAACTGGTTACGAGTTAAACCGCTTAACTATGCTTTTAGCACTTTTGGAGCGAAAACTAGACCTTCCGCTAAATCGATATGATGTTTTTATAAATATAGCTGGTGGCATAAAGATAACCGAACCAGCAGCGGATGTTGCTATAGTAGCAGCTATAATAAGTAGTTTTAGAAATCGTCCTATAAGTAAAGATACTATCTTTTTAGGCGAAGTGAGTTTAATTGGCGATGTGAGAGATGTTTTTGGGCTTGATAGTAGACTAAAAGAAGCCAAAACTCAACATTTTACAAAGGCTATAACACCATCTTTGCCAATTGATAAGATAAATGGTATAAAATGCTTTGCTGTAAATGAAATCACTAAAGTTATTGATTGGATGTAAGTAATGGATATAGACAAACAAAAAATATTTGATATAGAAAAAATGAAAAATGAAAATCTTTGTGTTCTAACAGAGTTAAACAGCTACTTTTTATCACATGCTACAGAATTTGAAAACGAACTTTACATAACAAAAAAGCAGGTACTTGAAATCTTAGAAGTTGATGATGTTATGGTTGATTGGTACATAGAAGATTGTATAGAAGAGTTAAACGAAAATGGATACAGCGTATTTAGAGATGATAGTTTTAAAGATTTCTGCACAGTTCTTGGCAAAAATCTAAAAGTATCAAAAAAAGATAATTTCATAGAGGTTTTTACACAAAAAGCACTACTTACTCTATCTATGTTTATAACCCAAAGCGATGTTGCAAAGGCGCTTAGAGAAGGGATGCTTAATAATGTTATAAAACCATTTATTGCAAAAAAAACACCTCAAAAAAGTAAAGAAAAAAAAGTAGTAAATCCAAAAGATTACATAGAAGATAATGTGTTATCATATGAAGATTTAAGGTCTAAAGTCTTCCAATCTGTCTTTCAAAACAAAACAAATGATTATCAAAGAGTTTTAACTATACATCATCAAGATAGTATTAGAGAGTTTATGAATTTAGAAATCAAAACAATTTTTAATGAATATTTCAAAGATATCCTCGCTTTAATAAAAGAGAAATCATTAAATTTAAATAGAAAATTATCAAAATACGAGCTTGATTTACTTATAACAGAAGCAACAAAAGAACAAAATCTATCTGAAATCGTTAAAACTTTAAATACTAAAATGAGTGAGAGAAATTTGACTTTTATGAATCTCTTTTATAAAAAGATACAAAATTATCCAAATTATATAAATGAAAAAGATCTTGAAAAATATACAAATGAAAAATGTTTAATCATTAAAGAGAAATTTTTAAAACCAGAAAATTATGAAATCTTAACAAATTTACAAAAGTAGAGATTATATGAAAACATACTATTTTGAAAAAACACACGTACTTGAACTTCACGATTGGATAATCACGACTACAGGTGGCAATGTTACAGTCTCAAATGAAAAAATCATATATTTAGATAGTATGTTGGCTCAAGTAAAAAATGATATCTCTTACCCTACTTTTGAAGATAAACTTGTTCATATCATCTTTTCAATTTGTAAATATTCTCCTTTTGTAGATGGTAAAAAAAGGCTCGCTCTTGTACTTGGAGCATTTTTTTTAGAACTTAACGGTTATGAAGATTTCATAGAAAAATTTATACATAATATGCAAAAAATTATTGTCTTAATATATACAGGTAAAATAGATAAAAATCTTTTATATGAAATCATAAAATCTATAATTTATGAAGATGAATTTAACGAAAATCTCCAACAAAAAATCAAAAATTTACAAAAATAATATTTACATGTAAAGGCAAAAGGGCTTTTGCACTTTTTCGCAAAAACCCTAATCATTATTAATATTTAAAAAATAACTTTTGAAGTTCAGCTGGGTCATTTGTTTTTGCAAGACCAAGCATCAATAAAATTCTTGATTTTTGCGGATTTAACGTATGAGACGCTATAAATTTATTATCCACATAAAAAGAGTGACTTGACATAGTAGTACTTCCAGAAAAAACTCTCGAACTTCTTACAACAGGAATGTTGTGCTTTAAAGAAGCTTCAGCAAGTGCATCCAATGTTATAGGAAATAGACTCCCATCTCCCATCCCAGCACTTACAATACCTTTTGTTTTGGCATTTACAGCTGCTTTTACAAATAAATCAGTATCATCTGCGTGTGCATAAACGATATCGACTCTTGGCAGTGAATCAAGTTTTGAGATATCAAACTCAGTATTTACAGTATGAGGTTTTGCGGGAATTGTATAATAATCTACTTTTCCATAAAAAACTGAACCAATTTTTCCACTATTTGGAGAAGTGAATGTTTGCACTGAAGTTGTTATGCTTTTTGTAACTTCTCTAGCAGAATGAATCTCATCATTCATAACAACCAAAACTCCTTTGTTTACGCTGTTTTTATCAATTGCAACATTGACAGCGTTGAAAAGATTAAGTGGTCCATCTGCACTCATTGACGTAGATGCTCTCATGGCTCCAACTAAAATAACTGGTTTTGTGCTTTTTACCGTTAACTGCAAAAAGTAAGCTGTCTCTTCGATGGTATCTGTACCATGTGTAATTACAACCGCATCAACATCTGGACTTGCAAGCAACTCATTGATTCTCTTTGCAAGTTTTAACCAAATCTCATTTGTTATTTTGTTTGATGAGATACTAACAATTTGTTCACCTTTAATAGTAGCGATTTCATTTATAGCAGGAACTGCTGCTATTAACTTATCAACCGTAACTGAGCCAGCAGAATAAGTGCTATTCAAGCTAGAATCAGCAGCACCAGCTATGGTTCCACCGGTTGCAAGTATATAAACAGTTGGTTTGGCATATACTATGCAAAAACTAAATATACAAAATAAAAATAACTTCTTAAACATTTTTTCTCCTTTGGTTTAAATCTTTAAAATACTTTGTTTTTGTACTTAACTCTTCTATCTTTTCATATGCTAAAAAAATCTACCTCCTTTTTTAAATAAAAATAAAAATATTATATTAAATTAAAATTAATATATTTTTATAATTTTAAATATATTGGATGCTATTTTAGATTTTCTTTTACATGTAAAGATTTATATCGTTCGTTTTTTGAACAGTATAGTTGCAAGCGCCATAGAAACAATTCCAAAAATTGCCATAGGAACCAAAAGCGGAACAGCCATATCAAAAGTTATATCTTTCAAAAATACTCCTCGTATTAGCAAGATATAGTGTTTTAGCGGGATTATGTCAGTTGCTGGTTGTAGCCATGATGGCATATTTTCAACTGGGGTTGCAAAGCCTGAGAGTAAAAAAGATGGAAGTAAAAATACAAAAGCTCCTAAAATGGCTTGCTGTTGAGTGTTGCAAAGTGCGGATATAAAAAGTCCTGCTCCTGAGATTGAAAGTAAAAACACAACTGCGCCAAGATATAAAAGCCAAATAGAACCAACAAAAGGTACTTTAAAAAGATAGATAGCGATAAAAAGTATAATGGTAGATTCAAGTAAACTGATGATAAGCCCTGGTAAAAACTTACCTAAAAGTATCTCATAATTTTTAAGAGGCGATACTAAAATTTGCTCAAACGTTCCAAGTTCACGCTCTCTTGCGATTGATAAAGCACTTAAGATTATTGCCACAAGCATTGTTATAGAACCAAAAAGGTTAGGAACAATCCACCAAAAATTGTTTAAGTTTGGATTATATAAGTTTCGCGAGTAAATCTCTATGCCACTTTCATCTTGGTAAAGTCCGCTTGTAAAATTTAACAATATCTGATTTATGTACGCTTCACTTATTTGTGCAGTATTTGCCCTTCTGCCATCTAAAATCATTTGTACTTTTGAGTTATCAAACCCTAAGTTTTTAGAAAAATTATCAGGAATAACCAAAAAAGCGATAACCTCTTTTGTATTTATAAGCTCTTCACCACTTTTATAACTTTGAACATCATAGAGTTTATTCACATAAGTTGAACCTTTTATCTTTTGGATTAACTCCTTAGAATAGTAACTGCCCTCTTTGTCCATCACCGCAAGATTTAAGTTTTTTACTTCAGTTGTGGCTGAAAAGGCAAATATCAAAAGTTGCATAAGAGGTGGAACTATCACAACAAAAAGGCTTTTTCTATCATTTAAAATAGCCAAAATCTCTTTTTTTATAAGTGCTATTATTCTATTCATGGCTCTAAACTCTTTTTTGTTTTTTTCATAATCACTATAAAAAGTAAAATGCCCAAAATAGCTATGCCAATTGTACTTTTTACAAATATCTCATATATATTTCCAGCTAAAAATATAGTCTGTATGGAGCCTACAAAATATTTTGCTGGAACTATATAAGTTACATATTGAAGCCATGTAGGCATATTTTCTATCTCAAATAAAAATCCTGAAAGCAAAAGTGCTGGCAAAAACGAAGCAACTAAAGCTATCTGTGCTGCTACAAATTGGTTTTTTGTGATGGTTGAGATCAAAAGACCAAAACAAAGTGATGGCAAAAGATACAAAGCTCCCATTAAAAAAAGTATGGTTAAACTACCATAAAAAGGTATCTTGTACCAAAATATAACTACAAAAAAACAGAGTATCAAAGAGAGCATTGCAAGAAAAAAGTATGGAACTACTTTTCCAACTACAATCTCGCTTATGGTTGCAGGAGTTGCCATCAAAGCTTCCATCGTTCCTCTCTCCCACTCTCTCGCGATTACAAGTGCGGTTAAAAGTGTGCCAATAAGTGTCATAACAACAACAATGGAGCCTGGAAGCAAGAAGTATTGACTTGAAAGTGGAGTATTGAACCAGTATCTTGACTCAATAGTTATACCACTTTGACTCATGAGCGAATTGTCTTTTGCCCAAAGCATGATAATCTCACTTGCAAACTTTTGCACAAAACTTGCCACATTTGGCTCTGTTGCATCAACTAAGAGTTGCATTTTAAAACTATCGCCTTTTCCAAAGTTTGAGTCAATCTCCAGAACAGCTTTTATCTTTCCACTTTTTATCATATCTTTGTATAGTTCTTTGTCTTTACCCTCGTTTGTTATAAAAAAGCTTGAACCTCTAAAAGATGAGATAAGAGTATTTGCATAATGCGAGTTTGATTTTGAGATAATCCCAATAGGGATATTTTTTGCATCCAAGGAGACTGCATAACCCATCAAAAAAAGTAAAAGCAGTGGCAAAATCACTGCGATTAGGATAGTACTTGGATCTCGTAAAACTTGCAAAGTCTCTTTTTTGACGATTGCAAAAAATCTTTTTTTATTCATGAAGGCTCATTTTCTTTATCAAAATTTTGCACTAACTCTATAAATGTATCTTCCATGGAAGCATTTTTACCAACGCTACGCTTGAGCTCATCAGGAGTTCCAAGGGCTATAGATTTTCCTTTGTAAATCAACATGATTCTGTCGCAATACTCTGCTTCATCCATAAAGTGAGTTGTAACCATCACGGAAATTCCCTTTTTTACCATCGAATTTATGTGCATCCAAAACTCTTTTCTTGTTATCGGATCAACCCCACTCGTTGGCTCATCCAAAAACAAAACTGGCGGTTCATGCATAAATGAACATGCAAGCGCTAAACGTTGTTTAATCCCTAAAGGAAGCTCATTTGCACTTACATGTAAGTATCTATCAAATGCAAAAGTTTCTATCATCATATCGACTTTTTCTTTTTGCTTTTTGCCGTACAATCCATAAATTCCTGCAAAAAAATCAAGATTTGCTTTTACGCTTATATTTCCATATAAAGAAAATTTTTGAGCCATGTAGCCAATGTTTTCTTTTATGGTTGAAGGTGAAGTGTATAAGTTTTCTCCCAAAACTCTTGCTTCTCCACTTGTTGGGAGTAAAAGTCCGCAAAGCATTTTAAAAGTTGTACTTTTACCTGCTCCATTTGGTCCTAAAAATCCAAATATTTCACCTTGTCCAACACTAAAACTTATATCATCTGTTGCTGTAAAATCGCCAAATTTTTTAGTTAAGTGCTTTGCTTCTATTAGCTTTTTATCATGCTTTTTAACATCTTGCATGGCAGCAACTAAGTTAGAGTGTGCCTTTGTTTTCACTCCTAAAATATCTACAAACGCATCTTCAAAATTTGGTTCAATCTTTTTTACTTCAAGGTTTTTACCTATCTTTTCTAAAACCTCATGAGGAAAAGTTTTATCTTTTCGGAGTGTTACTTTTATATCAGAACTAACGATAATAGCATCCATAAATTCATCATATTCTAAAATCGTACTTATAGCTTCTCTTTTGTTTTCTATCTCTCCAGTTATCAGAAAAACTCTATTTTCAAGTTTGCTCATAGCCTCTTTTGGCTCGCCAAAAAAGAGTAAATTTCCTTCATTTAAAAGTAAAACACTGTCACACATTTGCGCCTCATCAAGATAAGAAGTTCCCCAAATCACAGTTATATCTTCATTTACAAGCGACTTTGTCAAACTCCACAAATCTCTTCTTGAGATTGGATCAACTCCAACACAAGGCTCATCAAGAAGTAAAATCTTTGGCTTTTTTATCAAAGCACATGCAAGTCCAAGTTTTTGCTTCATTCCTCCACTTAATTTTCCAGCTCGCCTACTTCTAAAAGGCTTTAACTTTGTAAACTCTAAAAGCTCGTCAATTCTCTTTGTTTTATCTTCTATGCCTTGCAAATCCGCATAAAGACTTAAATTTTCATCAATACTCAAATCCTCATAAAGTCCAAACTTTTGAGGCATATAACCTATATCTTCAAGTAAATTTTCTTTTTTTTGTATATCTTCGCCAAGAACACTTAAAGTTCCCTCACTTGTTTTTAAAAGTGTAGCTATAAGTCTGATAAGTGTAGTTTTTCCTGCACCATCAGGTCCAACAAGTCCCGTTATCTCTTTGCTTTTTATATCAAAACTTATGTTATTTAGTGCAGGCGTTTTTGCCTTTTGAAAAAATTTTGTAAGATTTTTTGCACTGATTGTTATCATGATTTTAATCTTTGAGTTTTACCGTTACAGGCATACCTTGCTTGATTTTACTATCTGGGTTTAGAACTAAAACTCTAAAATAATAAACCAAATCAGCTCTTAACTCTATAGTTTCTATATTTTTTGGTGTAAACTCAGCAACTGGTGAAATGTAGCCTATTTGTCCGCTATAAGGCTCAGTTTTAGTATCTGTAAATATATCTACCTTCATACCTTGACTTATAGTCCCAAGATTTGGCTCATCAACATAAGCTTTTACCCAAAACTCATCTTGTTTTGATACTTCTAAAATCCTCTGCGTTGCGCTCACCACCGAACCAACTTCTTGGTATCTTGTAAGAATTATCCCATCTACTGGCGATTTTATCTTGCTATCTTCGATATTTTGTTTCACCTCTTTTATATTTGCAACTAATGCCAAAACTGCCGCTTGCTGTGCGTTTATATCTTCTATTCTATTTCCGTTTATTCGTAAAGTTAATGTAGCATTTGCTCTTTTTTGCGTTGCTAAAGATAACTCATAATTGTATTTTGCGTTTACAAAAATCTCTTCACTTACAGCCTTACTCTCTTTTAGTTTTAACTGCCTTTCGTATATATTTTTTGCTAATCTCATGTTTGCAGTTGACTCCTCAAAGGCTCCTCTTGCATCTTCTATCTCTTCAACTCTATAGCCATTTTGTAACTTTTCAAGTTTTGCAACTTCGGCTAAAAGCCCAGCTTCAAGTCCTTCAAGATTTGTCTCTAACTTTCTTATATCTAAAGTTGCTAAAATCTCATCTTTGCTTACTCTCTCGCCCTCATCTTTTGTTATATTGTTTATCTTTCCCAATGTTTCAAAGCCAAGATAAACCGTTCTTGTATCTACATTTCCATAAAAAGCCAACTCTTTGTTTTGATTTTTATCTTTTAAG
>JBKECC010000074.1:0-24272 GCA_047974135.1 Campylobacteraceae bacterium
AGGCTATTACTCAACTAGTGAAGCAAGCAACCATTTAACAGTTTTAACACCACTTTTACAAACTATGCTTTCTCAACAAAGCACCATTTTAGAGTTACTAAAAGCCAAAGAGAGTCAGCCACTTACTTACATAGACAAGCCAAGCTCGAGGTTGGCACTTCGTAGGCTTAGTAACGAAGAGAAGTTTATAGTCAAAGTGCGAGATGTTTTAAAGAAAAGTGAGGGACTAAGACAGTTTGAGCTTTTAAATGCCTTAGGACGCAGAAAAGATGATAGAACAGCTCTTAGATGGCTTCACGGATATGATGGCATCTACTGGAGAGCAAATGTGGTAGGTAACACCTCGCCAACATACAGTTACAGCTTAATAGAGGAGTAAGCTATGAAAAAGATAACAGACTTAGATTTAAAAGGTGAAGTTCAAATGGTAGTAGGTGCTCTTGATGCTTTTGGAGAGATGCTTTTTTATACCCATGAAGCTGGTATTTGTGTGCCCGACACAGAGTATATCATCTATATCATAAGCGACAAACTAAAAGGGCTTTTATAAAGCCCTTTTGTTTATTAAATTTTAAAATTATTGTATAATTTCTTACATATAAAATTAAGGATTTCATAATGATTACCAAAACTATAAAAGGGATTTTATTTTTAATACCTTTTGCTTATTTTGCAAATGGTTGGTTGGCTCTTTATGGAGAGATGACATCAAACAATGCTGCATCTTGGTATAATTCTACTTTAGTACCTTTGGAGTATTGGATAGGTTTTGTTGTTTTGTGTATGCCTTATGTGCTTTTTTGTGGGTTCAAAGAGATTGTTGATATCTTTAAAAACTATAGAAAAGGTTGACTTAGTTTAGCAACTTTTCTATCTTTTTTTCTAAAGCTTTCTCTATTTTTTTTACTTCATCTTCTGAAATATTGTAGTTATCGTCTATAGGCAAAAACGGTCTTTTTGGTACAAATTTACTTCCAAATTGGTGAACTGCAGGATAAGGATAACCTCTAAACTTTGCATTTGTGCCTATAAAAGCGGTGTTGTCTTTAACGCTCCAAGCAAAAGTGTTTTGCAAGCTTCCACTGTGATAAAGTGTTTTTCCTTTACCTTTTTTTGCTTTTAGCGTTTTATCTGATAGTTTTTGCCATGACTTGCTATCAAATGCACTTTTTTGGTTTTCAAAAGCCCTTACAGAGCGGTTATATAGAGGTCTTGCTACATGTTCTCCCAAAAGAGCAGAGCTTTTGCTGTTTAATATCTGTAGTGCTTCAAATGTATCTTTTATCTTTTCAAATCCCTTTACTTCAATTGACATTCAAATCCTTTATGCTAAAATACAAACCTAAGAGTAGAAGTGATGTGATGTTGCAGTGGCTATGCAGGTTCTAGCCCAGCAAAAGCAACACACTAAACCTGCTTTAATCCTTCTACTCTCTCTTGTATATTAATTTTTCAATTCTCTTTTTTTCAACACTATCAGCTGTGTCTATATAGTGTAATGTAACACCTTGGGTTTTGTCTTTAAAATAAGTAAATATAGCGATTAATGCTCGTTTTTTGCCTTTATCATTTTTGAAGTATTTAAAAAACTTTTTAACCATTCTGTGGTTTGGATAAGTATATCTCTCATCAGCCTTTCGCAAATACTCAAGCTCTAAATAAATCTCATCAGGGTTTTTAATCAAATCAGCAAAATATGTTAAAAAAAGATGCCTATCTCTCTTTTTTATCTTCGATAAGCCAGCACCTGTTTTAAAAAGCTCATCATTTACATGTAAAGCATCACCTATTTTATCTATAAAAAGCCCACCCTCTTTACCAATCCCAAGAGATTTAAAAAACTTTTGTTTTAACTCTTCATCACTAAAGTTTACATACTTTTTATCTTCTTTTAGTGTTGGCAACTCTTCTAAGCTATCATCTATATCAATCTTTGAAAGAGAGCTGCCGCTCCAAACATTGTGTCTCTTATCATAATCAAATCCATTTTTAGCGATGTTTGGAAATATCATTGTTTGCACACTCCAGCCATTTTCATCGCATTCATCCTTTGTGTGAAATGTTAAAAAACATGCACAGTTATAATCACACATAGGCATATTTTTATCCCAAAAAGAGTGGTCGCGATGCATTACAATACCATGCATTTTTCTATGGCTATCTCTTGAGTTTTCTAATAATCTTGAGTTATATCGCCAGTATACAGCATCTTCATAATCTGATGCTTGCTTATATCTGACATTATGGTATGCCATTCTTACGTTTGTTTCATATATAGTTTTAAGTCTGCGTGAGCCTACATGAATTTCTTTAGTTTCTCCTGTTTTTGGATTTAAAGCATCAACTTTGCCCCACCATCCATATTTTTTTAATGTTCCCTTTATGTTGCTTTTCCACTCTTTAAAACCTTTTCCTTCTTTCATTGCATTTATTAAACTATCTTGCAAATCATTTAGAAGATCACTTCTCATAATTTTTGCAACTGTAAAAGATTTGTTATGAACCCCTGCCCACAAATCTTTATAGCTGTATGATATTTTTAAACCTTTTTTTGAAAAATATTCTACGGCTTCATCGAAAGTTAAATCAAAGCTAAATCCTTTTAGCATTGTGACTTCCTAAAAGAGTGCTGTTAAAAATAGCACGTCTTAGTATCTCTTCAAGCTCACTAAATTCTACATCTTTATAGTGTTCTAAAAGTGCCATTTGTGCCTCTTCATAAGAGTTTGAACTCTCAAGAATACCCTCAAAGACTTTGAGTATCTCATTTTCTATAGTTTTATTTTGTAAAAGTGAGTCTATACCATCATCAATATCATCTTTTAAAATGCTTTTAAATGCTTTTAAATCACCTTTTAACCGCTCTTTGTTTGCAAAGGTTTGAGGCTCTGTTATCTCTTCAACTTTAATGTTATAAGTTTCTTCAATGTACTCTTTTGTTGGCTTAAAGCCCATGTTTGAGATATTTACATCTCTGCTTGAGAGTTCAAGTTTCGGATCACCTTCACCAAAGAGCTTTACCCAAAGCTCATCGCTCAGCCCATTCACCTCTTTAAAAACTTCTATTGTTTTATTTATAAAACTCTCCAATATTCTCGCATCAGCATCAGCAATATCTTCTCTTACTTTATTGTGGGTTTGGCTTGCAGCCAAACTCCCACCTGTTACTTCGCTAGAGAGATTTGCACCAAGCACTACATTTCTTATCTGCTTGTCACAATAGTTTATAACGCTTTCAAATGATTCTTTAGAAGTGCTTGTTGGTTGAATTAAGCTTATCTCATCATCTATATCAACCACTGCAGTATCACCGCTTAGCATTGCATGTATTTCATCTGCTAATTCTTCTGGCTCACCTTCTGTTTTACCAATTGCCCAAGGAGAACCAAATTTTTCTAAGAAAGTTACCCAAAACTGCCAACTTGCATTTTTTATCTTGATGGGAAAGTACACCCTAGAGAGCAAACTATCGCCATAAGGCTTGTTAAAACGTGGACGATAAAGCAAGTATAAGGCTTTATACTTTTCTATTGACTCTCCATATCCGCTATTATAAAAAAGTTCACCATTTTTGATTAAAAAATCTCTATAGTCTCTTTGCACAGGAACTGGAACCAAAAGGTTATTTTTTAGTTTATAGTTCAGCTCAAATACATTGAAACCAAAGATATGAGTATCAAGTACTTGAGATATAACATCTGTACTAAATATACCTTCAGCTATATCTTTTAAATCTTCTTTTTTTGTAATGATTTGCAGCTCCTTTTTTTCAGTTGCTGCTTTTCTACTTTCTATTACTTGAGAGAGCGTTAAATCTCTGAGAATTACATCTATCTCCTCATCGCTTAG
Source organism: Campylobacteraceae bacterium (assembly GCA_047974135.1). Classification (GTDB taxonomy): domain Bacteria; phylum Campylobacterota; class Campylobacteria; order Campylobacterales; family Campylobacteraceae; genus JAIRQK01. Next base: position 3,850 of record JBKECC010000074.1, read on the forward strand.
ACTTTCTACGTACTTTGAGGCATCAACTGAAAAAAGAGTTGATATGATAGAGTTATTTAGCGATACAAGCCTCTTTTTAGTTATCTGTTTTTTGTTATCATTTCTGAAAATAGCTTTTAATGCCTTTAGCATATGCCTGTCTCCTTCGTCCATTTTTGCTTTTTTTTATTCTCTCCATCTTAGATAGTTTGTAAGCACCATGAAGTCCATCAGGTGCATCATCATAATCACCCTCAGGATAATCTTCAAGCTGGTTTATAAGTAGTCTAAAATCTTTTCTCAACAAGAGCTCACCATTTTCTATTGGAAGTTCAAGTTCAGCTATCCTCTCATTTTTATTTTTTCTATTATGAACCCCACGAAGTGGCATATGAATACCTTTGTCATATGCACTCTCAAGTATCCAAGCTTTGAGAAAAAATCCACCGCCATTTGTTTCTACACCACAAATCTTGCACTTATACTGTTTTTGAAAGGTGATCATTTTATTGATGATTGTCCTTGCTTCCATAACTTCTACAATAGACTCTAATATATAAGCCTTTCTCTCTTCTTTACTTATGCCCAGAACATGTATGCTTGTAAAATCGCTTGCTTTGCCATTTCCAGCTGGGTCTGTGTACATAACAGTAAAGTCAGCCTTTGGAGCATTTTTATAAAAATGCATTTTTGCTTCAGTAAACTTTGCGTTGTCTTCTTGTGGGTCGTTTTGTTGCTCTTTGTTAAAAGCTTTTCTATTTTCAGCTCGTTTTCGCATTAGTTTTTCAATGCTCAAAGCAGCTTCCCATAAAACGACTACACCCTCATCCATCTCTTTTTTATTTGCCATGTAAAACTCGTGGGCTTTTGCTACTCCATGATTTATGTAGTATCCTGACCAAACTTCCCACATATCCATACGAATAGGATACGAGATAATTGAGCGAAAGACTTTAGGATTCCAAAACTTCTTTTTAAGCTTTCTTGAAAGCACACTATCTTTGTGTAAAATAGTTCCAATATATAAAACATCCATATTTCCTGAGACATCACTAAGATTTAATACTGCTTCATCAACCCAGTCTTCTAGTTTATCTCTTTGGGTGCGAGAGCGTACATTTGTGTCGTTTTCCAAATCATCAATAATACACAAATCAGGTCTTTTGTTCCCATGTCTTACACCACGAAGTCTTTTTCCGCTACCAAAAGCTTTTAGTTTAGTGCCATTTTTTGTTGTAAACTCGCCAATTTTCCAATTGTTCGTAATGCCTATCGCGTGAGGAAAATCCAATTTTAAGCTGGGGTTATCTTCAAGCTCTGCTTTAATGGCTTCAAGATTAGCCTCTGCTAGTTCTATGGCATCACTTATCTCAACAATAAACTTTCTATATCCAAAAACTATACACCAAACAACAAAGATGATAGCCGTCCATACACTTTTTGCATTTGCTCTTGGAGCTGCTATTGCGTGTTTCTCTCCTCGTACTATTCTTAAACGCACAAAAAGTGCATGAAGATATTTGTGAAATTCACTCTCACCTATGATGGTTAAGTAGTGAGGCATATAAGTTTTAGCAAAATACTTTATATCTCTACTTGCCCTCTTAACTCTTTCGTCTTTCTTGTCTGCTGGTAGATTTAGAGCTGCCTCATTTATGGCAATACTAAGTTCGTTTTTGTATTCTTCAAGCCAACCAAGAAACTCTTTTCTTGTTATGGTTTTTATACTCTCATCATCTAAGTTTTGAGCCCTTAGGGACTCTTTCGTCTCATCTAAAAAGTTTTTTAACTCTTCTTTAGTAAACATTTATATTCTCAAGCTTTTTAATAAACTCTGGATTTTCTAAGATTTCAACTATTTTTTGTATACACTCTTTGTTGCTTACTTTTATCTCATCAATCAAAGTTGATATAGTTTTTTTGATAATCGCCAATCTATACATTTCAGGATCTTGGGTAATAGCAACTTTTTTCATTTTAATAAAACTATCACCAATTGCTACATAGGCTTTTGCTTTCTCTGCTGGCTTTAACTCACTCTCTCTTATCTCTTTTATAGCTGAATGCATCTCTTCAATAAAGTTGTTGTAGATATATTCTTTATTGTTGCTTGTATTCGCTAAGTACTTATGAGCTTTTTGTACATCCCAATCTTTAGTCTTATAATTTTTTATAGTTTTTTCACTTTTGCCAAGGAGATCCGCAATAGCAGATACGCTTTTGCCTGCAAGATATAAAGCAAAACTGATCTCTTTGGTTGTGTTTAGTTTTGCCATTGCATACCTTTTAGATTCAATGCTTTTTTATTGTGGTGTCTAAATGCTCTATTTTTTGGAGTTGGTGCTGGAGTGTCTCCATCGTCATTAATCTGTATGGGTAGTTTTTTATTTGCCATTTTTAATAGCAAGACTTCAAGTCTATCCATCTCTTCTTTGTTTTCTCTCCAACCGTTTCTTTTTTTAAGCTCAATGATTGAGAGTTTAACCCCGATATTTAAAAGCAGGGGTGTTGGGTTATTCGGTAATTTAAAAAACGAACCAATAAAAGAGAGAGCATCAGTTATAGCATCGTCAACTACTTCTTGATTTGTTGCACCTGTTGCATCAAGATCACTGAGCTCTAACAATTCTCTTTGTGATATCTCTTTTAGTAGGTCGTCGTTTAAAATAGTCATTTATGTCCTTTTGCGTGTTAAAAACCTTTTTAAAATCGTTTAAAACTTTTAACTCTATACTTTATATATATTTTTAAACAAAAGGGCTTTTTAGCCCTTTTGTTGCTTTATTCACTAAACTTTAATTTTCTTAGTGTTCCTGGTCTTACACAAGCAGGAATTGGTTTTGTTTCACTAACTATTGAATAACCTCGTCCTTTTGGCAACTCCTCAGGAGTTGCAGCAAAAAATAGAGTTGGTTTTTTGCCAACTGCTTCTGTATGATCAGCACGTCCATAAAAAAACTGATAAACATCAGGTGAATCAGGTGTGACAATAGCTTCACTCTCAACAATAAACTCTTTTGTTTGTCCTTTTGCATTTTTATATGTGGCTGAATAAGGTATAAACTTTTTGCCATAAACAACAAAAACTCTTCTATTATTTTCATTGAGCCATGTAGCTTGTCCTTGGTCAAAAAGTTTTTCGCTTAAAGCCTTATCTGCCAATCTACCTATAAAAGTTCTTGAAGCCAAAACATCATACGCAGGAACGGTTCCAAGCTCATTTTCTAAGTCTTTGTCTATCTCGTTCAAAACATTAACTATTGTTTTGCCCTTAAACTCCGTTGGAGCAGCTGAACTTGAAAACTCAAAGAGTATGTTTCCTTTTCCATCGGTAACTTTGCCAAATAATGCACCTACACACATATGTTCTATGGTGGTTATATAGCTATCTTTATGCTCTTTTAGCAAATCTCCCACCTTCTGAGCCAATGTTTCGACCTGTTCGGTTTGTGACTCAAGTGATTTGATAGTGTTTAGCTCATTTGCTGTAATAGTGCTCTCAAGTGGAAAGCGTGGAAGTTTTACAGTTATAATAAATTTATCAGACTCCTCATGTATCAGGTGTTCGGCATTTGGTGATACAGACTCTAAAACAATCCCAGCACCTTTTTTAATTGGTATATGAACGCTATCACCAAGCACTGCTTTTTCATTACCTTTGAAATATTTGTCATAAACAAATGATGGAGCAGCTTTAATCTGATCAATAATCTTCAAAACAGTTGCTACAATAAAAAACTTTGCAATTAACTCTTTTAACATATAGACTCCCTTTATTTTAAAATGATTTTATTTTCAAATAGTTTTGGTTTCAAAACATCTCTCAAACCAACAATGTTAGTTTCAACAACACTTCCTGTTACAAGCACAGCTGCTTTTTTTGTCTCATTAACATAGTCTAACAATACACCATTTGCGTTTTCTCCATCAACCGCAACTACACTAAACGTTACTCCTGCATCATTTGACACGAGAAGCGTCCCTCGCTCTAGTGGCTCGGTTGTATTTATAGTCGCATAAACTGACTGTATGTTTTGGCAAATAATTTCGCCAAGCGGTCTTTCTCTTTTTATTTCTGGCATTTCTATCTCCTATTTTAATTTCGCAGACGAATAAAATTCGTCTTTACGATAAAGGGTTAAAACCCTTTAATCCCCTAAAGTTATTGTCCGCAACTTGCGAACAACATTAAGGTTTTTTTCTAGTAGCAGCAGCTACAACATCAATTTCATCATCCTCTTTGGTAACTTTATCTTTATTAACAAACATATTATTTTGTATATGAGGCGGTGTTCTTATCTCCGCTGCATCAAGATATGCTTTAAAACCATCTTTGTCTTTTTTGCAGTAGGCGAATGCCCAATCTTTTTGTTTTGCACTTAGCTTATTTGCAAGCAGTGCACTTTCAACTAAAGCAGCTGCTAATTCATCAGATGCAACATCTTCTTTTTCTTGTTTTGTTATTTTGTTGCTGTTTGCTTTTACCTCACCAAGTTCATCCAAAAAAGGTGAATTTGTGAGTGCAACTGAGTGTAAAGTTACGCCAACATATGCACCAGTATCTTTATCTCTAGAGTTAAAAACAAATACAGGCGATAGGTATTTGTACTCACCTTTTTCTATCAACTCTTTTGCTCTATCTGTCCAAGCAATGCCGGCTTTAAGCTCACCATTTTCAACAATTAAGCTTTTAATCCAGCCAGCTGCTGGAGACTCATCACCACTTAATGTTTTGTGTTCATAGTCAACAACAACATCTCGTTTTAAGGCATTAAAGTTTTCAACCATTTTTAAAAGATCAGCCTCTGTTAGTTTAAAACCACCAAAATCGTCATAACCTTTCCACTCGCCTACAACTCCTACAACATTTACAACTTCTTTGTTCTGAGCTGGTTTGCTATCAAGTGCAAACAGAGCATTTGCGGCAACCATTGACAAAACAACAATGTTTTTTTTCATACCATTTCCTCCTGAACTTCTTTTATTAATTCAACCTCAAATACTCTTTCATAAACCACCACATATCCAAAATCTTCCATAAACCCATCTTGGAGTTTTTTTAATGATTTTGCATTTGGAGTGTTGATATTATTGGGAGTTTTAAAGCTTAAAAATTTGTTATCTATATTTTCGATTAAATCCATAAGTTCTTCTTTGGCTTTAATCCTATAAGTTTCATTTTTGGATGGAGTGCAAGCTACGTAGTATAATGATATAGAGATATTCTTCTTAAAAAGATGTGTAAAAGTATCACTATTAAAATCTATAAAAATGATGTTTTTTCCAGCTTTAATAATACCTTCCATAGTATCTTTATCATCAAATGCACCAGTGTACATTCTAACTTCTACTGCAAGCTCATTTTTGATATGAGTCTTAAACTTGTTTATAAAGTTGTTAAGCAAGTGCAATCCTTTTTTTTGGCGTATTTTGCGGTGTTTATATTCACAAAAGCAACTCTTATATTTTGTTATGAATTTTTATTCTTATTTTTTTAAAAGTTTTTTTTGCAAAACCTAATAATAGATTCCAAGAAGCAACCAAGGGCATACTGCCAATCATTATATTAAGAAAATTTAATTTTCCACAAAGGAGCAAAGTTGAGTAGAGTAGCACTCTTAATCAGAGAAAAAGAAAACAACAAACAAACTCTGGGAAAACTACAGTTGTTTGAAAATGAAGCAATGATTTTCGAGTGCTACACTCTTGAACTTCCATGGCGAGATAATAAGCCAAACATCTCTTGTATTCCTACTGGAGAGTATAAAGTAAAACCAAGAATAAGCAACAAGTATGGCAAGCATTTTTATCTTGAAGGAACGAAACCACGCACACATATACTCATTCACGCGGGCAATTTTTATACACAAACAGAGGGTTGCATCTTGCTTGGTAAGACTTTATCACATATAAATGATGATGGTGAGCTTGATATTGGACAATCACAAAGTACTTTAAATGAGCTTTTAAAGCTTGCACCAAATGGTTTTGATTTGACTATAGAGGATAACAAAAATGAATAAAATGTTTATAATAATAGTTACTTTAGTTGTAACTACTTTTATTTTAATTCTTTTTTTAAGAGAATCACAAAACGAGGTAAAAATATTAAACGCAACTGTAGAAAATTGGGCTTTAAAATACTCTTCAGCTCAAAGGGATAATGATGATTTGGAAAAATCAATCTCTTCGCAAAACAAAAAAATAGAGAAAATCTCACTTGATTTAAAAACTGCCAATGAAACCATAAAAAATCAAAAACCAAAAATAGTTGAAAAATGGAGAACAAAAACAGAGAAAGTATATATTAATAACTCAACTTGCGAACAAAAGCTTGATGAATTAGACATGATTGATGCATCTTTTTTTAAGGAGCGAAACAGATGAGCACAAAAGTTAAAAAAGGATTAAAACACATAGTTATGATGTTGTTGATGGGGTTTTTGTCCATGTTTGTTTATCTCTTTATAGTTCTATTTTTAGCAGGATGTACTACAAAAATAGAATACATAGACAGAGTAAAAACAGTTGAGACAAAAGTACCCACAAAATGTACGCTTGAGATACCAACTCTTGAAAAATATATAACCATAAATGATGATGACACAGAGGATATAAAACAACAAAAAAGACTTCAAAACAAAGCAAATGGTTTTACCTACACTGAAGAGTTAGAAAATACCCTAAAAGCATGTAGAGGTGATAAATGAGTGATTTACATGATAAATTTTGGCTTTGGGTATGGCTTATATTTTTAGCGATTATTGGTGGAACTATAGGCTTTTTATCAAGAAATGATTTAAGTGATATGAAGATAAATGAAAAGATAAGAGCCCTGTTTCTTGGCATTTTTACCAGTATGTTTGTTGCTTATATAACTTTTGAAATAGTACTTTTTTTATTTGAAAAAGAGATGTTTGCTGTAGCAATGGCAGGACTTGCTGCTTATATGGGGACAAACGCATTAGTAATACTTGAAAATGCTTTTATCTCTTATATACAACATAGGAGTAGAAAGTGATAGAGATGGGTGTTGTAACAGAGATAAGGGGCGTAAAAGCTAGAGCAAAAATAAGCAGCACTCTAGCTACAGACTTTTTACCTGTTATGCAAGTTGCAAATTCTTTTAAAAGAAGCTGGACACCCATTAGAGTTGGCGAACAATGTATTGTTTTACCAATTAGAGGTGATATTAATGCTGGTGTAATATTAAGAGGTTTTTATTGCGATGATTTTACTGCTCCTAGTGAAGAAGATAGCACAGCTAAAACAACTTTTGAAGATGGCACAACCATATCTTATGATACAGATAAAAAGTTTTTACATGTAAGACTTGTTAAAGACACAAAAATTGAGATAGGAGCAAATGCAGATATTACTATAAAGGGTGATGCGAATATAACAGTAAATGGCAAAACAAATGTTACATGTGCAACTTCAACATTTAGCGGAGTTGTTGTTTGTGGTTCTTTGATTGTTGGCGGAGCTGGTGGAAGTGAAGTTACTTCGGCTGGAGGAACTTTAACTATTGATGACAGTGTTGTATTCAAGGGTGATGCAAGAGCTGAGGGTGATTTTAAAGCAAATGGAGAAATAAGCGATAGTCGCGGAAGCTTAACTAACCACACAAATAATGGGTATAGCAGGGATTAAATATGTATGCAGCAAGTATTGAAAATAGCATCAGAGATATTTTACTGACACCGCTTGGAAGCCGAGTGATGTTGCCAGAATACGGCAGTAGACTATTTGAACTTGTTGATAAAAGAGTAAACGATGAATTTCGTGCTGATTTAACCGCTTATGTTGTTGAAGCAATAGAGAAATGGGAGAAGAGAGTTAGGGTTGAAGAGGTAAGACTAAAGTCTTTTACAAATAACAAGCTTGTCTTTAGCATCGTTTTAGATAGTGGCATAGAGATAGAGGTAGCATCATGAATTTAAAAAATTTACCAACTCCAAGCATCATCGAAGAGTTAAATTTTGAGGCAATAAAGAGTGATTTATTAGAATTTATAAAGACTTATTTGCCTGATTACGTACCATTGGAATCTGATACTTATATGCCTCTCATTGAAGCTATAGCATATAGAGAAATGTTACTTCGTGCAAGGGTAAATAACTCTATTCTAGAACTCTTGCTTCCACATGCAACAGGAAATAATCTTGATAATGTTGTGGCAATTTACGGCATTGAAAGGTTAGCCGGTGCTAAACCAACTACTGAATTAGAATTTACTCTAAGTCTTGCCCAAACAAGCGATGTAACTATTCCTGCTGGAACAATTTTAAGAGATAACAACGCAAATATTGCTGAACTTAAAGATAGTGTAATCATAAAAAAGGGAGAGCTAAAAGCATCTGGAGTAAGCATATTAAACGAAACAATAAAAGAGAGTGATATTAAGTGCGAGCTAATCCAAACACCTCTACCTTTTGTTGTTAACGCAAAACAGTTAACAAACTTTATGGGTGGAAGTGATAAAGAAGATGACGAGAGTTTGAGGCTTAGAGCAATTCTCTCACTTGATAGGTTCTCAACCGCTGGAAGCAAGGGTGGATATGAGTATTACGCACTAAGCTCAAATGCAAAAATTGAAGAGGCTAAGGCATTAAACAATGGTGCTGGAGAGGTAAAAGTAATAATTAAAGTTAGCGATGATGATGCAAGTGTTGTAAGTGATGTTTTAAAAACATTAAGTAGTGAAAAAGTAAGACCATTAACTGATTTTGTAGAAGTAAAACTGGCTATAAAACAAAGCCTAACAATTAAAGCTACTTTAGAGCTTATAGATATGCTTCGTCAAGACGAAATTTACAAAAAGATACTTTCTTCCACGAGACGTTTTAGCCTTGATGAAGATGTAAATCTATCTTATATATACAAAGTACTACATCAAGAAGGTGTTTATCGTGTAAGTTTGGGTATTCCCGCAAGCAATATTATTATGGATAAAGAGAGTTTTGTAGAAATAACGACATGGGATTTAACTTTTATAGAGGCTGTGATATGAAAACTATTTTACCAAAACATAGACCATTAAGAGAGAAAACTCTTGATATTTTGTCTGCTTCAAGGTTTGAAGGTATTGATATAAAAAGTTTAAACACTCTAGCACTCGAATGTCCAAAAGTACTATTACCACACCTTGCAAACTCTTTTAATGTAGATATAAATGGGTTGGATGAAAACGAGAGTAGAGAACTTATATTTGATGCATTTAAAATACATTTCTTTAGTGGAACACCATACTCTCTTAAAGTTGCACTAAGAAGTGTTTTTGAAAACACAACCATTAAAGAGTGGTTTGAGTATGGCGGCGAACCTTACTATTTTAATGTTGATATTGACAGTACAAAAGGTGTAAGTCAAAACACTTATAAACGTATTGATAAAACTATAGATAAGTATAAAAACGTAAGAAGTGTACTAGAAAGTGTAAGAATATTTGCTCAAACAAAAGGTGAGTTTTTTGTAGGAAGTGCAACTTTGAGTGCTGAGGCTTGTACAATCTATCCTTACCAGCCAAAAGATTTAAGCTTGTCTGCAACATCACAGATAGCTATCAACACTCAAAGCTCAGAAATCATAAAAATATTACCAAGAAGAGGATAAAGTATGGATTTTTTTACAATATTAACAAATGTCGGTAAAGCTAAAATTGCAAATGCAATAGTAACTGGAAATATGGTAAATATAACTCATTTTGCAGTTGGTGATGGAAATGGTAGCGCTTACGTACCAGTTCAGACTCAAACTGCGCTTAAAAAAGAGGTATATCGCAACAAAATAAACCAAATTAAAAAAGATACCACAAATAACAACTGGGCAGTCGTTGAAGGTCAAATACCTTCAACTGCTGGAGATTTTACTATTCGTGAAATTGCATTCTTTGATGTAAGTGGAGACATGATAGCAATAGGAAATTATCCAGAAACGTATAAGCCTATTATAGACTCAGGCGCAAGCAAAGATTTATACATTAAAACTATCATCGAAGTAAGCAATACTGCAGCTATAAATATAACAGTTGATCAAAGTTTAGTGATAGCAACACAGGAATTTGTAAATGATGCTATAGAAGTAAGCAATAAAATAGGAGCAAGACTGCCTATCCTAGAGCTTAACTTTCAAAATGGCATATCTGTACCGCATGGTGAATGCCAACTAGAATTTACAAGAGCAAGTGAAGCTACTTACTTAGATAGTTGGGGAAATTTAAAAACAGCTGCTATAAATGAGCCAAGATGTACTGAAGAAGGTTTTTTATGTGAAGGACCAAGCACAAACTACCTATTACAGAGTGCAAATTTAACTGACTCAGGTTGGATAGGATTGGGTATAGCAACGCCAACTATTGTTAATGGCGTAAATCGCATGGTAGAAGACACTACCTCTAGCCAAAGAAGAATTTATAGAACTTTTAGCTTACCTGCAAGCAACTATTTTATTACGTACTCTGTCAGGATAAAACCCTCTGATAATCGTAAAAAGTTTAGTATGTATTTATATGATAACTCTGATGCAACATATAGACTTTTAGGACAGTTTAATTTAGCAGATAATACTTATTCAATTTCTTCATCTGGAACAGCTGTTACATCTTCAAAGCAAACACTTAAGAAGTTGGCAGATGGTAGTTATTTATTGACATTGACAGCATATTTTTCAACGCCAACCGTTAATACATCTGCTTGGAGAATGATGTTATATTTTGCAAGAAATGATGATACTATCGGTAATGCTACCTATACAGGTGACGGCGCTAGCTACGTGGATTTTTATTATGGACAAGCAGAAATACAGCAAGGGGCTACAAGCTATATTCCTACAACTACAACTGCTGTATCAAGAGCAGGTGATTTTTTAAATTTACTCAGCACAAAAGGTTTGATAAGTAACCCAAAAAAAGGTCTGGTCATTGATACTAAATTTAAATTTAACTTTGTAAAAGAAGCTGTATCCAATATAACAGACTTAAATCAATCTGTCTTTTGGAGTATAAACTACAACTATTTAGCTCTTATGTGTTTCAATGGTTCAAAAAAGCTGAGAAGTTATAACGGAACCGCGTCTAATGCGCACTATACTACTACTTATGATGCAGTTGCAGATAAAGAGATTTCTTATAAATCTTTTTATAAAGACAATGAGACTGCAATGACAATAGATGATTCTATCTTTTCTCACGCAAACTCTTATGTAAACGAATACACTTTTAACGAAAATGAGCCCTTTCTTAGAATTGGTACCTACACAACAACTGCTGGCTGGCTTGAAGGACATATAAAATATTTGAGATTTTACAATCTCGAAGAAGGAGAAATCTGATGAAAATTACGTACTTAAAGTTTAATTCTTTAGATGAAGCAACAAAAGAATTATCAAAGTTTGTTGATATAGAAAACATAAGTGAAAACTGCTTTTTGTATAGCGAGGATGCAAAGATTCAAGTTCAACTTTTTGCAGAGTATAAAAATAGTGGCAAAGCCTTAAAAGACGAAGAGGGCAATAGTTACTACAAGCAAAAAGCAACAGGAGTTATTTTTGCAAATGTAACAACAGATAAAGTTTTAGATATTGACAAAACTTTTATTTGTGAAGTTAAAACACCAAATATGACATTTTTAGGAGTTAATGATGCTAATTAGAAGTTCTGCATATTTAGCAAAAAATGCACTTTGCAAACAAGATATAGATGGAAAAACTATAGTTATCAAAGATGGAAAGGTAGTAGCTGGTTTACCAGTAAACGCTACTTACGTTCAATTCCCCGATGACCCTACACCATCATCTCTTTTTGGTGGAACGTGGGAGCTAAAATACGCAAATGAGGGCATTTTCTTTAGGACAGAAGGCGGTAACGCTTTGGCTTTTGGCGGAGGCGTACAACAAGACGCTATAAGAGACATAGTCGGTTCTTTTGGTCCCTTCACAAATACAACAGGTGGGCATGCAACCACTACAGGCATTTATACTCTTTCAGCAACTTCAGGAACCGCGTATGGTGGTGGTGGTGGTAGAGGTGACGGTAGTTACATAGAATCAAAAGCTTCAAATACAGTGCCAACCGCCACAGAAAATAGACCTATAAATAGAACAATAAGAGTATGGAAAAGGATTAGCTAATGTTACAAGCAAAAACAGAAAACAACATAGTAATTAGCATTGTTGATGGCGATGAGTTATTAGAAGGTTATGTCACCATAAATGAGAATATAAACATGAGTGATGATATAAGGTTTTTTGATGAAAATTGGCAAAAAAAACCACTTCAGACTCTCATAGATGAAAATCTCATCACTTTAGTTGATGATGAAAAAATCGAAAACGAAACAATCGTTAAAAAAACAGATTATGACTTAGTTAAAGAGGGCGTAAAAACTCTTGGTGATTATGAGTATTTTGATGATGAAATTAAAACTATTAAAACACAAACTGCAGAATGGCTTTACAAAAACAATCATATCACACAAGAGCAATATGAAACTCTTTATAAAAAAGAAGAAGAACAAAAAGAAGCAGAGTATAGAGCATCTATTCCAACCGAATTAACTGCGTATCAAGCAAGAGCAGCTCTTTTAGAGTTTGAGTTACTTGATGATATAGAAGCAGCAATGCCGTCAATGGATAGAAAAATCCAGCTTGCATGGGAATACGCACAAACTTTTAAAAGAGAGCATGAGTTTATACAGTCTTTAATTACTCAATTTGGAATTAATGAGGAACAACTTGACCAACTTTTTATACAAGGAGCAAAATATGAGTAACTACATAGTAATAACTTTATTAATTGGTATTTTAGTAGACCAATCAATAGTTTATATATTTAGACGCTATCTCGGTAAAAAAGAAGTTAAATACTCTGCCTTAATTAAACCTATTACAGTAAATGGTAAAAAACTTTACATGTTATGCGAAGACTACGCAATAGATGGTATTACTCTTAAAAAAGGAACACTAAGTGATGGTGCATCCATTCCAAGATTTGCTTGGCGTTATGTGGGAACACCATACGCACCAGAATACATAATTATTGCTTTTTTTCATGATGAACTGTATAAAAAAGCAATAGAAGAATACAAAAATAACTATATTGCTGGTATGAAACTTTTTTCTTATGCAGATAAATTGTTTTATGCTTTTTTACGAGACCAAAACAGCAAGATTATTTCATATATATTTTTTCTTGCAGTTCGCGTATATTCGCTTGTGAGATTTGGAATTTTAAAAAGAATATTTAAATAAATTAAAGGAGCTAAAAAATGGCAGCAAATTATGGTGTTAATTTAACAATAAGTGCAGAAGCCTCTAGACCAATAAGTGTTGAATCAACAACCCCAATTGGCATAGCTGGCATGGGAACAAATCTTGAAGTTGGACTACACTTTTATGGAAGTGTTACAAAACTAAAAGATGAGTTGAAAGAAAAAGAAAGTATTGGCTCAATCACAAGAGCAGTGCAAGCTATATATGATCAAGCAGTTGAAACGCCTATCATTTTATCTGTTTTTAGTCAAGACAGTGATGAAAGTATAGAGATAAATAATTGCAAAGCAGCGATTGAAGCTTTAACTAAATCAAAATCGTTATTTGGTTATCGTCCAAATATTATCATTGCACCAGAATATAGTGATGAAGATGTTATAGGTGGAACACTACAAACAGTAGCAACGAAACTTAAGGCAACAGCCATTGTTGATTTAAATGCAAGTGATGAAAGCGAAGCTATCTTGAAAGCCAAAAATTTTGGAACAAAGAGACTTATTTTAACTGACCCCTATGTAAAGGTTTGGGATGATGAAACAGCTGATTATGTTTTTGCGCCACAAAGTGCAAGAATTGCTGGAATGATAGCTTATATTGATGGTGATAGCTCATATGGATATTCAAATAGTTATTCAAATAGAGTTATGCAAGGTATTTATGGAACTAGTCGTCCTATAGAATTTGAGCTTGGTGAAACTTGCGAGGCGGATAGACTTCGCACAGCTAAAATTTCAACTATCATAAATGAAGAAGGTTATAGAGCTTGGGGTGGTGAGACAACTGACCAAGATACTATATGGACAGATTTAGCAAGAGTTAGAATTTTTGACAGGATTGGAGAAGCGTTTCAAAAAGGTATCTTTTTTGCTATTGACAAAAAAGCTGATCAACTTTTGTACGCGAAAAGAAGTGTTGAAGAGCTTATAAGAAATCTTATAGGGGCAGATGTTTTACTTGGTGGTGAAGTTACATGGAATAAAGAAAAAAATACAAAAGCAACGGTTACTGCTGGCAAGTTCTATTTGGATATTCGTACACAAAATAATCCAATTGTTAAAACAATAGAAATAGATCTAATCTATGTTGACAGTTACGCTGATGTTTTGATGAGTTCAATTAGTTAAGAAAGGATAACAATATGACAAGAAAAATACCACAAGCAGTCCAAGATGTTAATGTTTACATTGATGGTCGTGGGCATTTAGGCAATATTAAAAATCTCAAACTTCCTGATTTTACTCAGGAGATGATAGAAGCAAAAGGTGGCATAAGTACAAAATATGCAAATGGTTCAATAGCAGCAAGCGAACTTACATTTAAAATGAATGTAATAGATGCTGAACTTTATTGGAGCTATGGTTTAAATACCTTTGTTAATAGAGTTCCTTTAGTTATAAAAGGTTCAATCTATCAAGACACAAAATCATTACCACTCGTTGCAATAATAACAGGTGATTTTGTGTCGGTATCACCTGCAGAGATTGAAGCAGGAAAAGAAGTAGAAGTCGATGTAAAACTTAGTGTTCATTTTTATGAACTTATGGTTGATAACAAACAAGCAGTGTTATTTGATACAAAAAACACTATTTGCTTAATTGGTGGAGTTGATTATTTTGCACAAATGAGAGATAACCTTTAAAAGCCTATTTAAAAGGCTTTTAAAGAACATTGATACTGGGTCGGCTTGCCGACAATAACTTTAGAGATTAAAAGGAAAAAGATGAGAAAAGTAACAGTAAGACTAGAGGCATCAGAGCAAGATGTTGAGGTATCTGCACCAACAGTTTCTCTTTTAAAGAGAGCTGATAACTTAAAAGGCGGAGATATAGCAAAAGCTATTTTCATAATGAGTGCTTGTACAAATATGACAGAAAAACAGATAGAGGAGTTGGATGTGCTTGACTATCAAATAATACAGGGGGAACTTGATGATTTTTTGAAGGTTCCAGAAAAGAAGAAAAAGGAAGAAGAGAAAGAATAGCCATAGGCAATGATGCTATTGCTAAAATAGGGCATGTACTTCATTTTGGTTATGAAGAGATTTTAAGAATGGATATAAAAGACTTTGAAGAGTTTTTGGAGATAAGCGAGAGCTACATTAAAGAAAGGGCTAAACAATTATGACAAATATGGCACTTGGTATTGCAATAAATCTTGGCATTAAAGGTTTAGCAAATATTACTAAGGTTAATACATCATTTGATGAACTCAAAAAAATTGCTAAAAGCAGTAGCGACAACGTACAAACATTAACCAAAAACTTAACGGCTTATAGGCTCAATTTGCAAAAGATAAATGACATAAAATTAAAACAAGATGGCATAAGAGCAGAACTGTTTAATATGAAAAATCTTATTACAGGCGGTGCCTTGGCTGTACCCATAAAACTTTCAATTGACTTTCAAAGTGCCATGGGAGACATAAAAAAGGTTGTAGATTTTGCAAATGCTGATGAACAGAAACTCTTTGAAAATCAAATATTAAAACTCTCGCGCGAAATACCACTTGCTGCAACTGAGTTAGCAGCTATTGCTGCAGCAGGTGGACAGATGGGCATAGCCAAAGAAAGTCTTATAGATTTTACCACTATTACAGCAAAAATGAGTACAGCTTTTGATATGACTGCCGATGTAGCAGGAGACAGTATGGGTAAGCTCATGAACGTTTATAAGCTCAACCTAAATCAAGCTGAACTTTTGGGCGATGCAATAAACCATCTATCAGATAATAGCGCAAGCAAAGCACGCGAGATAGTAGAGGTACTACAAAGAGTAGGCGGTAATGCTAAAGTTTTTGGGTTAACGGAACAACAAGCAGCTGCATTATCAAGTACCTTTTTATCCTTGGGTAAATCACCAGAGGGTGCATCAACTGCAATAAATACGCTTCTAAATAAACTTTCAACTGCACCGTCTCAAGGTAAAGCTTTCCAAGACACTTTAAGAAGTATTGGTATGGATGCTGAATACCTAAAAACTGCGATTGAAGAGAACCCTCAAGCAGCAATAGAAGGCTTTTTAAAGCAACTATCAAAAATAGAGAAAAAAGACCAAATGCAAGCCTTTACATCATTGATGGGTTCAGGTTTTGATGATGATTTGGCACTTCTTGTTGGTGGTCTTGAGCAATATGACAAAGCACTTTTTAATACATCATCCAAGGAAAAGTATGCAGGAAGCATGACAAGGGAGTTTGCTACCAAAAGTGAAGAGGTTGCCAAACAAGCAACAAATGCAAAAAATGCTTTAAAACAAAATGGAATTATCATAGGAAATGTTTTTTTGCCAGCCATAAGTTCTATTTTAAAAGTAGTGACATTAGGAGCTGGGACATTAGCTGATTTTATGACAAAACATGAAAGCTTAACAAAAGTAATCGTTTGGGCAACTGCTGGTTTTATTATTTTTAAAATGGCATTATTGTCAATAGCTCTCATTAAAAATTTAGTTATATTAAAAACGCTGACTTTAAAAAACAGCTATATAGCACTAAGAATTCACACATTAGCAACAAGTGGTGCACTCACTAAAAAAAATATTGTTCTTGCCATCGCAGAGTTGAGGCTAAAGGCAGCAATTATTTTAACAGCTCTATATACAAAAGGTTTAAAACTCTTAAGTGCAGGTTTGTTGTTTTCAAAAAATGCCTTTTTATTTTTAGCAAAAGGCATAAGGGTAGTCTCATTGGCACTCTTAACAAATCCAATAGGCTTAATACTTACAGCAATTGCAGTAGTTGCTGGGCTTATTATTTATAACTGGGATAAGGTAAAGGTTTGGTTTTTAAAGTTTATTGGTTGGCTTAGTAACCTTTTTTCACCAGCTATAAATAAAATCAAGAATATCTGGAATAAATTATCAAGTTTTTTATCCCCAATTTTTAAACCAATTATCAAAGCATACACGGCTGTATGGAGTATTTTTTTTAAATTTATAGCTGATAAATTTAGTTGGATAAGTAATGTGGTTGATAAAATCATGGGTTGGATTACAACCGCCATTAAAAAAACCAAAGAGCTAATAGGCGAAATATCTGACTTTTTTGGATTTGGCAATGATAAAGATACCACAATAATACAAAGCACAGACAATAAAGCAACTATACCAACAAGCAATGTTGCACATGATTTTCTTTATAACAAAGAGAGTGTTCTATTGCCAAAAAGCAGTGGTTCTAGTGGCGGCTCTTATAATTCAAGCAGCACTATAAATATAAATCTAAATGGTGACATGCTCATGCAAGGTAAAGATGGAAAATATGACATGGAAGATTTTAAAAAAGAGATAATCAGAGCCACAAAACAAAGCATAAGCACAGACAACAAAAATGCAAAAAATAGGAGCATTTTATGATTTTTTCTCTTGGTGGTTTTAAGTTTGAAATGCCAGTGCTCTCTGAAAGTTTAGAAAAAACTACTACTTATGGGATTTCATCACAAAATAGATTTAATAATCATCCAGTGCATTTCTCAAGCTCAAAAGCAGATGAGGTTATTGAAGTTAGTGGCAAAACTCTACCATTACAAGGAGCTAAGAATACGGCACTAAAAGAGTTATATAAACTAGCAAGCGCTCAAATAGCATATTCTTTAACAAGTGGTAGTGGTCTGTTTTATGGAAAGTTTGTCATTAAAACAATCAAAGAGACTCAAACATTATTTTTACCTTCTGGTGAGTTTTTGGCACAAAGTTTTGTAATAAGTCTAGAGAGGGATTACTAAAATGACAATATATACAGCCAAAGATGGTGATAGATTAGACAAAATAGTTTATAAACATTATGGCACACCCGAAATTTTTTCACAAGTGCTCGTGTATAATACCAAGCTAGATGCTATATTAAAAGCTGGTGATAAAGTCTATTTGCCAACAATAACTATTGAGGCAAAAAAGGAAGATAGGCTATGGTAAAGTATCCAGCATTTAAGCTTATAGCTGAAGGTAAAGATATAACAGATGTAATATCCAAAAATCTTATCTCTTTAGCCTTTGAGGACAAAGAAGGTATAGAATCAGATGAGATAAGCTTTGTTGTACACGGTATCTATCAAAAACCTCTTTTTGGAGATAAACTTCAGCTTTCTCTTGGATATGCCCACGAGTTATATGAGTGTGGTATATTTAGTACACAAAATATAACAATAAATTATATAGAAAAAACAACTGAAGTTAGGGCAACTGCTGTAAATTTCGCATCACCTCAAAAAGAAACAAAATCAAGACTTTGGGAAAACACAACACTTGGTGAAGTTGCAAGAACCATAGCAAAAGACAATAAGCTTAGCATTTCCATTGATGATACTGCTGATGAGATACAAATATCAAGCACTGCTCAAAACAATCAAAACGATATATCTTTTTTATATTCACTTTGCTTTAAAAATAACTTTTTAATGTTTGTTAAAAAAGATACTATTTTTATAAAACATAAAGATGCTATAGAAAACAAAGAATTAGTAAAAACAAGTGATTTACCAGTTTATAACATAAACATAAATGAGCTTCTTAGCTTAAGTATAACAGATGCGAATCGTAACTCTTATGACGCCGTAACATTAGAGTGGCAAGACACTGCAACTGCAAAAACAAAAATAGTTAAAGTTGGAATAGGTGAGCAGATATACAAGATGAGAACACCTGAGCCTAAAAGTGAAGCTGAAGCTTTTAAACAGGGAGAATCAAAACTATATGAATTACAACGAGGTGGTATAAACGGAACATTAGAAGCTATTGGGCAAAATATAAAAGCTGGCGAGAAGTTAAAAATATCAACAATAGACAAAGAGTTCAGTATCAAAAGTGTTTCACACAATTTGGACGATACTGGATATATTGTAACTGTAGATTTTGAAGGTTAGTTAATAGGAGTATATTTAAAAGACAAAAGAGGTTTATGTTCATGCGAGAGGATAACTATATCTTCTTTGTTATCCAGCAGAATAACACTGTAAGATAATCTGTTCATATATTGAGCAAAATACTCATCTATTCTTCTAACAATGTATTCTGGCTCTGTACTTTCTAAGTAACTATGTGAGCCAAAATTTACACTGTCAAAAAAGTAACTAAGAAGCTTTTTTGCTTTATGCTCTGTTAGCACTTGCATATTTATCCTTTTTAAAAAAGCTGGGTTTCCCCAGCCTTATAAGTTGCTCTCTCAAAGCCCTCACAAAAAAATTTTATCAAGATTTTTTAGATGCATCAAAAAATCTTTCAATTTGAAAGGAATTGCAAATGAGCAACATAGAAGACTATAAAAGAGTCCCAAAAAAAGCAGCATTTGGCTGGGTCGGCGGTAAAAGCAAGTTAGCAAATAAAATAATTGCTACATTTCCACAGCATGATTGTTATTGTGAGGTATTTGGTGGCGGTTTAAACATATTTTTTAGAAAAGAACGCTCCAAAAATGAGATAGTTAACGATATTAATTCGGAGCTTATCAATCTTTATAGAGTAATCCAAAAATACCCACAAACACTATCATTATATCTCAATGATATGCTTATAAGTAGAGAAATATTTGAGGACATTAGATATAAAAGGCTACTTCCAAGAAACAAGATACAAGAAGCAGCTTATTTTTACTACAAAACTACTCAAAGTTTTGGCAGTAAAGGGCATCACTTTGCCATGCCTAAGGGCGACAGAGCACCAAAGAATATATATCATGGTTTTAAAGTCTGGAGTGATAGGCTAAAAGGTGTTTGTATTGAGAATATGGACTTTGAAAGATTAATAAAGGAATATGATAGACCAAGTACTCTATTTTATTTAGATCCACCATACATAGGCACAGAAAGTTATTATGATACTCCGAATGGGTTTAATATCAAATCGCATGAGTTGTTGGCAAGCTCACTAAAAAGTATCAGGGGTAAATTTATACTCTCATACAATGATTGTGAAGTTGTAAGAAAGTTATATGATGGTTTTAGTATCAGCGAAACAACTACAAGCTATACACTGAATAACAATAGTAGAAACAACGAAGCAAAGGAGTTAATTATAAGCAACTTTTGAGTTTACATGTAAGTCCTAAAAGACTTACATTATTTTAATTTTAAAATGTTTTTAAAGAGGTTTTAAATGGTATAATTTTGCATATAAAATGTAAGTCGTTTTTAGATGAGGTTACATTTAAAATGCAAAAACTTACATTTTAAAAACCGTTCCACA